>NZ_WJID01000041.1:0-29491 GCF_010994055.1 Gracilibacillus thailandensis
CAAGAGTATATTAACGATATTTGAATTATATAGAGGGAGAGATCTTATATGAAAATTTTTGATCCACATATTCATTGTTATTCAAGAACTACTGATGATTATCAAAAAATGGGAGCTGCTGGAGTTCGTGTAGTAGTAGAACCTTCCTTTTGGTTAGGTAGTGATCGCCAATATGCTGAATCTTATTTTGACTATTTTAAACATATCCTTACCTTCGAGCCGACACGAGCAAAGCAATTTGGTAATATCGAACATTTTAGTTGTATTGGTATGAATCCAAAAGAGGCAAATAACCTTGAAATTGCACATGAAGTTATTGATGGAATGGGAGAATACCTGAAACATGAACGCTGTCTAGCTCTAGGGGAAATTGGATTCGATTTAATTACGGATGCTGAAGAAGAAATTATGGTACGTCAGCTACAAATGGCAAAAGAATTAGATTTATTAGTAATGGTCCATACTCCACATACTCAAAAACGAAAAGGTACTTATAAGACTTGCGAGATTTTAGAGCAAGTAGGGATTAATAAAGATAAGGTTATCCTGGACCATAACAACCAGGATACCATGGACATCGCTGTTGATTATGGAGCGTGGAGTGCCATGACAATTTATCCTACCAAGGTGTTAGTGGATGGTGCATTAGAGTTACTTGGTAAGTATGGTACAGATCGAATGATGATTAACACAGCAGCAGACTGGGGGCCTGCAGATCCATTGAATATTGCTAATACTGCGTTGGCAATGAGAAAAGCTGGATATAGTGACGAGGAAATTGAGAAATTAGTTTGGGACAACCCATTTAACTACTACAAACAATCTGGAAAATTAAATTTGGAAAAACAACAGGAGGTGCATTCCAATTAAATTAGCATTCAGTAGTAACGGTTTTAAAAAGTACAGTATATTAGAAACTATTGATATTTTAGCAGAAATAGGATATGACGGGATTGAGATTTTACAAGATATTCCGCATGCGTTTCCTCCTGATACTACAGAAGAAAAGTTAATAGAAATTCAACAAAGGTTGGACTATCGCCAGATTGGAATTTCCAATATGAATGCCTTTATGACTTATGGTTATATTGACAATTGGCGCCCTTCTTTTGTTGAAAGTGAAGCAGGGGAAAGAAGAAGGCGAATTGATCATACTCATTCGTGTATTGATATGGCAGCTAGATTAGGAGCTAAAACATTATCTACTCAGCCTGGTGGACCAATGCAGGGAGTAGATAGTGCTTGGGCTAATAAAGTGTTTATTGAAGCGATGGAAGAATTAGCTGACCATGCGGAGAAAGCAGGAGTTACCATTCTTGTGGAACCAGAACCTGATCTGACCATTGAAACATCCGACCAATTTATTGAATTTAAAAAGGCTGTACCGTCAGATGCAATTGCGTTGAATTTTGACATAGGGCATTTCTTTTGTGTAAATGAAGATCCGGTTAAATTAGTAGATAAATTATTGCCATATACGAAACATTATCATCTGGAAGATATCGCTGCTAGTCGAGTTCATGAGCATATGATTCCTGGCACAGGGTCCATTGACATACCAGGAGTTTTAAAAAAAATAAAGGATACTGGTTACGATGGATTTATTACGATTGAGTTATACCCCTACCAAACGACAGCAATCGAAACTGCTAAGCAATCCTATGACTATGTACGAGGAATATTAAACGAGCTATGAATAGCAAAGTAAAGTCATTTTTAGAACTTGTTAGACTTCCCAACTTGTTTACTGCAATGGCTGATATTATGGCAGCGGGATGGATTGTGAGCGGTTTAACTGGTCATCCATTCTCTATAGAACTTGTTTTCTTACTACTTGCTAGTGCTTTGTTGTATGCATGCGGGTTGATATTTAATGACTACTTTGATTATGAGATTGATAAAAAGGAACGCCCTGAGCGACCCCTACCTTCTGGCCGTATTTCCAAGCAGGCTGCGCTATATATAGGGCTGTCTTTGTTACCTCTAGCCCTCCTGCTAGCGGCCTTAGTTAATGTGGTAAGTTTAGTTATCGCCGTTGTCTTAACATTGTTTATTTTGTTATATGACAGAGTTGCAAAGCACAATTATTTCTATGGACCGTTAACAATGGGGATGTGCAGACTACTAAATTTATTATTAGGATTTTCACTTGTCACCGATCAGCTTATCGAAAATTGGTGGATTTCACTCATAAGCTTGGTCTACATTTTTACAGTTACTTTCCTGGCTAGAGCTGAGGTTGGAGAAGGAACCTATCCAGTTCGGGTCAAAGTAATGGCAACTATCGTTGTTTTATCATCATTAGCTGTTTTATTAATTGGTGATTGGGATAATCTATACATCAGTATTATTGCAATACTCATCTTTTTAATATGGACTTTCAAAGGAATCAGATTAGCTTTGAAAAGTCCTACAGCAAAATATATTCGGAAGGCTGTAGGAACTTGTATTGTTGGGCTTCCACTATTAGTTGCAGCATTGGCAACCCCTTTCGGAGGACTAGCTGGCTATTTAAGTGTTGCAGTTTTTATGTTAGCAAGCTATTTATTTACGAAATTATTCGCTGTAACGTAATTTTAAAATGAAAGGAAGATATTTGATGACTAAAGAACATGTAGTAGTTTTAGATATTATCAGTTTATCTCCTGCACTGCTTAGTGATAAGACACTTACGCCGAATATACAAAAACTATTAAATGAAGGTAAACATACAAAAATTAAGCCTGTATTTCCAGCTGTGACTGGAACGATGCAGGCTACGTATATCACTGGTAAGCCACCGAGTGAGCACGGTATTATATGTAACGGTTTACCTGATAGAGACTATAAAGAAGTAGAAATGTGGAATCAATATATGATCCCAATACAAGGTGAAAAATTATGGGAACGGTTGAAGCATGAAGACCCTAGTGCAGAAACAGCCATTCTTTTTTGGCAATTTAGTAAGCTTACTACTGCTGATTATGTTGTCACACCTGCCCCTTTTCATTTAGACGATAAGATGATTCAATGGTATGACTCTAAACCGAGAGATTTGTATCCTAGACTAAAAGAAAAATATGGGGCATTCGATTTGAGTACATTTTGGGGGCCTCTTGCATCATTTAAATCTAGTGAATGGATTGCTAAAGCAGCTCTAGATGTATTAGAAGAGTTTGGCCCAAGACTTTCACTTGTCTACCTACCAAACATGGATTATCATACGCAACGGTTTGGTCCTGAGAGTCAACAGGCCAAGCATGCAGTTAAGGAAATTGATCAATTAATAGGAGAGTTTGTTGAAGCGTTAGAAAAACGCAATTTAAAGGAGAAAACTCGTCTAGTTCTTTTATCTGAATATAATTTCAACCAAGTAGATCAACCAGTTATGATTAATCAAATATTAAATAAAAGTGGATACATTGCAGTAAAACAGGTAGAAGGCCAAGATTTCCTTGATTTGGAGATGAGTAGTGCCTTTGCATTGGCAGATCACCAATTAGCACACATCTATATTAATAAAGAAGAAGATATTCCAGTAGTTAAGAAGTTACTAGAAGAGACTCCTGGTATAGCTGAAGTATGGGGCGAAGAAGAGAAAATAGTTAACGGGATTAACCATGAACGTTCGGGCGAATTGATTGCGATCGCAGAACGAAATAGTTGGTTTGTCTATTATTGGTGGTTGGATAATGAAGCGGCGCCAGAATTTGCATATACCGTTGATATCCATCGCAAACCCGGATATGATCCTGTTGAGCTTTTTGTTAATCCAAAGACATATAAAATTCCATTAGAGCCAGAGAGAATACAAGGTTCTCATGGATTACCAGCCCGGAACGAAGAAGATCTAGTATCGATGATTGTTACTGGTAATGATATCGATCTCCCTAATCAGATAAAGGCTACAGACGTTCATGATATTATACTTGATCTTGCTTTAAATAAGAGTAAAGTAAACGCGTAATTGGATCCATACGAGGATTTTTTAAAAATATTTTGATGATTAGTTTTTTAAAGAATAACGTGTTTAATAAAAGTTAATTTATCCATTAAGGGAGTTTTGGGCATGGTAAATAAACAACAGAAAAAGCAAGGAAATAATGAGAAAAAAAAGTATAAGTTATGGATAAGTGGTATAGGAATTGTTTTAATAGCTATCGTTATTGTTGTAATGGTTATACTCAACCCAGGAAAGGAAAGAATAGAAGCGGGAGATATACCGGAAGAACTACAACAATATGAGTTAACTGGAAATTTAGAAAAAGTTCGTGCATCATTAATAAGTCTAATGGGGAGTCCAACTGGAGAGTTCATCTATGTTTATGAACCAGGCTGTGACGATTGTGAACGAATGAATTCGCTAATATTTCCATTAGCAGAGGATAGGGATATTACTGTTCATCGTCTAAATCTTAACCAATATCCAGAATTAGAAGAATTACTGGATTTAGAAAATATTACGATTCCGGCTACTATTTATTTTAGCAGGGGATATCAGATTGGGTGGATACTTAGCTCTGAAGAGGATAAATATTATGAGGAGTTTTTTGACCACTTTCATCATCATTATGAAACTCATCCAGAAGGAGAACCAGGATATAACGAACAAAAAGGTGGAGAAGAGACCGAAGGTCAAACAAATGATGAAGCGAAACATGATCATTCTTCGGAGTAATGAATAAACCAATAATACTTACATGAATGTTTTATTTATTAGCAAAATAAATGGCAATGTTATTTAGATCAAAATAGCTAATAAAAGTAAACGTTTTCTCAGATGATTTTAAAATTTCAATTATCCCAGGGTTATAATCATGTAATTTCTGTAATTAATTATCATAATATTAAAAATAATCTGTAAATATATTAACAAGTGATTTGTAGCTTTTCATCCGTTGTATTTTACCACAACTAATTTAAGCAATAAGGGGGGAGTTTATGATTCTGGAGATGAAACGGATTACAAAAAGATTTGGGAGTGTTATAGCACTGGATGGGGTGAATTTAGAATTAGCTAAAGGAGAAGCTCACGCATTAGTCGGAGAAAATGGTGCGGGAAAGTCAACTTTGATGAAAGTCTTAGCTGGTGTACATCAACCTGACTCAGGTGAAGTTATCTTAAATGGAAAAAGTGTCGATATATCCTCTCCGGCAGAGTCTCAAATGCTAGGTATCGCTATTATCCACCAAGAATTAAATTTAATTCCATATTTATCAGTCGCAGAAAATGTATTCTTAGGCAGGGAACCTAAGAATTTGGGATTTGTCGATTATAAGAAAATGAGAAAAGATACCAAAGCATTATTAGATCAATTTGGTATAGAACTTAGTCCAAGGTCATTGGTAAAGGATTTAAGCATTGGTGAACAACAAATCGTCGAGATTTTGAAAGCGCTATCTCTTAATCCTGAAATTCTCATCATGGATGAGCCAACCGCGGTGTTAACAGATAAGGAGACAGAAAAACTATTTGAATTAATTGATTTATTAAAACAAAAGAATGTTTCTGTTATTTATATTTCTCACCGCTTACCTGAACTAAAAAGAGTTTGTGAAAGACTTACAGTTTTACGAGACGGAAAGTGGATAAAAACGGATGTCCTAGAGCATTTTTCAGAACATGATATTGCCAATCTCATGGTTGGAAGAGAACTTGAAGATATGTATCCGCCATTACCAACTAAATTTGGTAATGAAATATTACGAGTAGAGGGATTAACTCAGACTCCAAATTTTCAGGATGTTAGCTTTACACTGAAAGAAGGTGAAATCGTAGGTTTTGCAGGGTTAATTGGCGCCGGAAGAAGTGAACTTGCAACTGCGATCTTTGGAGGGGACCCCGCTGATGAAGGAATAGTAAGCTTAAAAGGACAACAAGTGAATTATAAGAAACCAATACAAGCGGTAAAAGGTGGTTTTGGTTTTGCAACTGAAGATAGAAAGCAAACAGGTTTAATACTGGATATGAGTATTGCTCAAAACATTACTCTACCTAATTTAAGGAGATATCAGCGAGTTGGGTTTGTTAATAGAAAATTAGAAAAAGCTGATATTCAAGAGCAAGTAAAAAATTTAAATATTAAGCTTCATAGTGTCAATCAGCCAGTTAAAAATTTGAGTGGTGGTAATCAACAGAAAGTCGTTCTTGCGAAATGGCTAGTTGCAAATACAGAGATATTTTTGTTTGATGAACCAACAAGAGGTATTGATGTAGGTGCGAAAAGAGAGATTTATCATTTGATCTCTAATTTAGCAAAAGAAGGAAAAGGGGTTATCGTTATTTCTTCTGAACTTCCAGAGCTATTAGGAATATGTAATCGAATTCTTGTTATGCATAATGGCAGAATTAGCGGTGAATTCAATCATGAAGAAGCTACAGAACAACAACTGATGAAAAAAGCGACAGGGCTTTAAGTAGTAGAAAGGAGCTAAGAGAATGGCAAATCTGGAAACAGAAATTGAAGTTACAAAAGATAGGAAGCTATATAATTGGATGCAATATTTTTGGTCAAATTACAGTGTAGTATTTGCTTTTATTGTACTGTTTATTGTTGCATCTATCGCGAGTGATCACTTTCTTTCACCGCTAAATATAACGAATATGCTTAGACAGATATCTGTTATTGGGATCCTAGCAGTTGGGATGACCTTTGTCATACTAATTGGAGGCATTGATTTATCTGTTGGTTCAGTTTTAGCTTTGACAGGTACCATTGTTATGGCATCACAAGTTGACTTTGGTACATCTATTTTTACAGCAATTTTATTTGGCTTAGTAGCTGGAGCTCTAATAGGGGTTATTAATGGAGTAATTATTACCTATGGGAAGATAGCAGCATTTATTACAACATTAGCTATGATGACGATTGCACGATCAACAGCCTTGTATTATGCAGATGCTGGTGCAATTGCAGGTTCTAACATGGATTATCGGGCAATTGGAAATGAGTATTTATTTGGTATACCGATTCCTGTTTATATATTTGCAGTTGTAGTTGTAATCGCTTTTATATTACTAGAAAAGACAACATTTGGCCGCCATATTTATGCAGTGGGCGGTAACTCGAGAGCAGCACACTTATCTGCAGTGCCGATAAACAAAATTACGATTATGACCTATATGATTTGTGGTTTAACAGCCGCGATTGGTGCTGTCATTGAAACCTCTCGTCTAAATTCTGTATCAACTTCAAGCTCTGGTTCGATGTATGAATTAGATGCAATTGCTGCAGTTATTATAGGTGGAACCAAGTTGACGGGTGGTCAAGGTCGAATTATAGGAACTGTGTTCGGTATATTAATCCTTGCAATACTAAGCAACATTATGAATCTCCTAAATATTTCGCCCTATATTCAAGGTGTTGTAAAGGGAGCGATCATACTAGTAGCGGTATTGTTGCAAAAGCGTAGTTAATCTATTTTTATAATTTCTAAGGGGGAAGTAAAATGAATACGAGAAAGTTTTTACAAATTTTAGTAATTTTGATGGTAGGTTTTATCCTGGCGGCTTGTCGTGACGATGCAGAGCCTGCCACAACTGATGAAAATAATGAAGAGGAAACAACGGAAGAAAATACTGAAAATGCAGATGAAGAGGCAAACAGTGACGCTAGTGACTCAGATGGTTACACAATAGGTATATCCTTGCCAGCTGCTGGTCATGGCTGGATGGGTGCTATGGTTGAAAATACTGAAGCAGCAGCTGAGGAGCTTGCAGAAGAGAATATCGATTATAGGTTAGTAACATCTTCAGACCCAGCAGCACAAGCATCTGATATTGATGATCTCATTACTCAAGGTGTTGATGCCATTGTAATGTTACCAATCGAATCTGCTGCATTAACACCAGCAGCAGAAGCTGTTGCAGAAGCTGGAATTCCATTAATTAACGTAGACCGCGGTTTAGAAACAGAATCTTATCGTACTTATATCGGTGGTGACAACTATGGTATTGGTAGAGTAGATGCACAGTACTTAGTTGAAGGTTTAATCGAAAAGAATGGTGAGCCAGCTGGTAAAGTAGTTGAAATTTCTGGTGTACCTTCTACTGTGACAGATTTAAGATCTCAGGGTTTCCGTGATTACATTGAAGATTATCCGGAGATTGAAATCATAGCTAGTCAACCTGGTGACTTTACTGCAGAAGCTGCATTAGCGGCAACGGAAAACATTTTGTTAGCGAACGATGAAATTGATGCTGTTTTTTCCCAAGATGATGATATGACTGTTGGTATCGTTCAAGCAATCAGAGATGCACAACGTGAAGAGGAAATGTTTATAGTAAGTTCAGGTGGTATGAAGGAAATTTATCATATGATGCTAGAAGGTACGATGCCAGAAGTAAAGGTGTCGGTTACGTACTCACCTAGACAGGGTGCTATTGGGGTAAATTTAGCAGCTAAAATTCTAAAAGGTGAAAGTCCAGAGGGTTTCGAAGGTGAACTAGTACCACATGATATTGTTCTTGATGCAACACCAGTTACACCTGAAAATGTAGAAGACTATTACGATGAGGATGCAAATTATTAATGGTCATAAGGTTTAGGGGGCATAACCAATGCTCCCTAAAATCCTACTTTAATGAATATTACGAGGTTTATCTAGTTAAGTTTATAAATTTATAATGGAGGTCTTCTCATGAAATTAGGAGTATTTGCAGTATTATTTGGAGATCGTTCACTTGATGAGGCGTTAGATATTATTGTTGAAAAGGGGTTAGATGCTGTTGAAATAGGGACGGGAGGATATCCTGGTAATGCACACTGCAATCCAGCTGAATTACTAGAAAATCCTACTAAACTACAGGCGTTTAAAGAATCTTTTGAAAAAAGAAATTTGGAAATTAGTGCTTTAAGCTGCCATGGAAATCCATTACATCCTCAGTTAGAAAAAGCAAATAAGCATCATCGCGAATTTGAAAATACCGTAAAACTTGCTTCTGAATTAGGCGTGGAAACAGTTATCACTTTTTCAGGATGTCCAGGTGAATCGGAACATTCAGAAAATCCAGTTTGGGTTACTGCAGCTTGGCCCGATGACCATCCAGAGGTATTGGATTGGCAATGGAAACAAAAGGTTATTCCATATTGGAAAAAGCAGAATGAATTCTTACAAGCATACGGTGTCAGGGTAGCGATTGAACCACATCCGGGTTTTGTCGTTTATAATACGGAAACAAGCTTAAAATTAAGAGAAGAATGCGGAGATCGTATAGGTGTTAATTTTGATCCGAGCCATTTATTTTGGCAAAACATGGATCCTGTCGTAGGGATTAAAGAACTTGCAAAGAATGATGCACTATTTTATTTTCACGCAAAAGATACAGCAATAGATCCCCAAAATACTGCTATTAATGGTGTGTTAGATACAAAACCATACAGTGATGAATTACACAGGTCTTGGATTTTCCGAACGATTGGTTATGGAAATGGAGAAGAAACATGGAAACGAATTATAAGCGCTTTACAACTTGTTGGGTATGAGGGCGCTATCAGTATCGAACATGAAGATAGTTTAATGTCAGTCGAAGAGGGTTTTTCAAAAGCAGCAGATTTTCTTAAAGAATTAATCATAAAAGAAAGGCTTGGTGAAATGTGGTGGGCATGAACACACAACAAGTTCGAGTTGGTATGATTGGTTACCAATTCATGGGGAAAGCACATAGTCATGCATATCGTGACATTCCATTCTTTTTTGACGAGGGCTGTGAACCCATACAACAGGCAATTGCTGGTCGTAATGAAGAAGCAGTCAAAGAAGCTGCCAGCGCTTTGGGGTATGCTTCTTATGAAACGGACTGGAGAACATTAATAGAGCGGGATGATATTGATTTAGTCGATATAGTAACCCCAAATAATACACATACAGAAATGGCAATTGCTGCTTTAGAAGCGGGGAAACATGTACTTTGTGAAAAGCCATTAGCCTTGTCCTTGTTAGATGCTGAACGCATGCTTGAAGTAGCTGAAAAGTCGAACACAATCCATATGGTCTCTCACAATTACCGTTATGCCCCTGCAGTACAATATGCAAAAAAGCTAATAGATGAAGGCCGATTAGGAAAAATCTTTCATGTACGAGCACAATATCTCCAAGATTTTATTATGGATCCTTCCTTTCCACTAGTTTGGAGGTTGAAGAAGGAAGTTACTGGGTCTGGTGCATTAGGTGATATTGGGGCACATATTATAGACCTTTCTCGTTTTCTTGTTGGTGAAATGAAAGAAGTTAATGGTATATTGGAAACTTTTGTTAAACAAAGACCAATTGGAGAAATGAGTGGAGGCTTAAGTGCAAGTGTCGATTCAGAAGAAATGGGAGAAGTTACAGTAGATGACGCTGCAATTTTTATGAGTCGTTTTGAAAATGGCGCACTCGGTATTTTCGAAGCAACTAGATTTGCTGCAGGAAACCGTAATGCAAATCGTTTTGAAATAAATGGTGAAAAGGGATCTATTCGTTGGGATTTAGAAAATATGAATAATTTAGAAGTTTTCTTTATTGATGATGAAGAAGGTTTACAAGGCTTCAGAACGATAAATTGTACCGAAGAAGTACACCCATATATACGTGCGTATTGGCCAGCAGGTCATATTATTGGTTATGAACATACCTTTTTAAACATGATCTCCGAGTTGATGAAAGGCATCAAAAATGGTTATAGTCCAAAGCCTAACTTTGAAGATGGAGCTAAAAATCACTGTTTTGGAAGCCGTCCAGCAGTCCAATAAAACAGGGGGTTGGGTTAATGTGGCGCAATTAAGAGAACAAGCGAGAAGCAAGTTAATTCATTCCTAGAGAAAATAAGCAAACTTTTTATAGGAATAAATTATATATTAGGAGCTTCCCTTTATAAGAAAGGTCCCTGATAGAAATTTTTTGTAGGAGATAAGATCAAAAAATGGCTGTTGGGACGAAGTAAACTGCCCGGTTTGTTTGCAATACCTATACCTAGTTTAATGAGGAACTCCAATACAATTTTAGTATGGATCAATAAATTGTAAAGGTGATGATATGTACTATTTTTAATATTTGGCTTCTAAAAAACTTTATGTCTAGTGATACTTCTACTTATAAATAAATTTTTTAAGGATGAGATAGGATGAAAAATGTTCTAAAGAAAATGACAGTAGCTTCCATTCTAACTGTTGGTCTGTTTACAATGTCGTTGAGTCCATTTGCGACATCAGCAGATAATTCTGCCGAGATTTCTAACGACCTTCCGCCTCAAGAGTCTGGTGTTACTCTCAGGGTGTACGACATGGCGCGGGAACTTACTCAACTGTGCACGCTGCGATCGGGCCAGACACCAAACGTCGACCGCTTAGTCCCTACCATCGACTTCTCGACTGAAGATGAATTCGGCTTGAGCGAACGGTTCATCGCGCATGCCTTGGCCAACCTGACCGTTCCAGAGGATGGCAACTACGAGTTTCGGCTCACGAGTGATGACGGGTCTCGCCTGGTGATTGATGGCTCGATGGTGATCGATCACGATGGCTTACACGAGGCCACCTCAAAGACAGGGACAATTGGCCTAACAGAGGGTGTACATGACCTGAAGGTTGAGTATTTCGACAACACCAACGACAACATTCTCCGTCTCGAATGGCGCCCACCGGGTGCTGATAGTTTTACCTTAGTTCCCACCGAGGTCCTCAGTACCGAGGCTGAGGTCGTTCGTGTGACCGCGCCGGGTACGAAGTATTGTGAGGGTCAGGGGGATGAGGCGGGTGACGGAATGCGTTTGGACTCGGTCTATCCGGGGTACACACTCACCGATCTGCGGCCAGATGGGTTTGAGCCGATGGTGTCGGCGATGGACTGGACGGAGGATGGGGACTTAGTCGTGGTGACATCAGGCTCGGTGAGCCCAGGCGGCTGGGTGGATGATCCCGAGCCTGGCGAGGTGTTCGTCCTAGAGGGCGTCACCGAGGCGACAGGGCCTGATGATGTCACGTTCACCCGCGTGGCCACAGACCTATACAACCCGATGGGTGTCGCGGTGATAGGCGACTCGGTATTCGTCTCGGAGCGTGATGGGCTGACTGAGCTTACTGATCCGGACGGGGATGGGTTCCTTGACAATCACGAGCAGGTTGCTACCTGGCCGTTTGGAGGAAACTTTCATGAGTTTGCTTTTGGGCTGCTATATGACGACGACTACTTTTACGTGAATTTATCGGTTGCAATCAATAACGGTGGCGCCACCACCGATCCGCAGCCTGCGGAAAACCGTGGAACCACGATCAAGGTCGACCGGGACACAGGTGAGGTGTCGTACGTAGCCGGTGGTCTGCGCACACCGAACGGGATGACGCAGGTACCAGGCGGTGAGCTGTTCGTCATGGATAATCAGGGCGGATGGTTGCCTAGTTCGAAGTTGGTGCACGTGGAACAGGATCGATTCTTCAACCACTTTACTAACCCGGCAGGGCCATTCGACAATCAACCGGTTACTAACCCGGCGTTGTGGATACCGCAGAACGAGATCGGCAATTCCCCTTCATCCCCAGTGATGTTGGAGGAAGGCCCATACGCTGGGCAGATGGTGTTCGGCGACGTGACATACGGCGGCCTGCAGCGTGGGTTTCTTGAAGAGGTGGATGGAGAGTTCCAAGGCGCAGTGTTCCGTCACTCGGCGGGACTTGAGGCGGGTGTGAACCGCACATTAGTGGGCCCAGGCGGAGCTCTATACGTGGGAGGAATCGGCGAGGCTGGCAACTGGTCCGAGCCAGGTAAGCTACGCTACGGGTTACAGAAGCTGAACCCGAACGGTACGGATGTGTTCGACATGGTCGAGATGCGGGCCACACCGGAAGGGTTCGAGGTCACCTACACTCAGCCTCTCTCGGAGGAGACAATCACGAAGATCACCGAAGACCCGAATGAAGCGTTCGTTATGGACCACTGGAGGTATGTGCCACGTCCAACGTATGGAGGGCCTAAGGTGGATGAACGCACTCTGTTCGTCTCGAACGCCGAGGTTTCTGATGACGCCACCCGCGTCACCTTGACTGTTGACGGTCTAGAGGAGGGACGTGTGGTGCATCTACGCAGTCCGCGTCCATTCGCCGACACCGAAGGGCGACAGCTGTGGAACACCGAGGCATGGTACACGCTCAACGCAATCCCGGGGTATGAGTCCCCGGCTGATCAGGGATTCCACGAGGCTGAGGAAGCGACACTACGCGGTAGCGCGGACGTCGACTCAGAGCACAACGGGTACTCAGGTTGGGGGTTCGTTGACGGCTTCGGATCGGTAGGGGCGTCGGCGACGTTCACAGTGGAAGTGGATCGGGCCGGAACACACCCGGTTCGTCTTCGGTACGCGAACGGACCGGACCCCTTCGAAGGGACCAAGACGGTGTCGGTACTGATCAACGGTAATGAGCAGGAACCGTGGGCTCTAAAGTCGACGGGTGACTGGCAGAGCTGGGCTACAGTAACGCGACCGATGCGATTGGAGGCAGGGACGAACACGATCACCCTACGATATGATGAGGACGACGACGGGAACGTTAACCTGGACGCGTTGAAGGTTGGTGGTAGGCCGGATGTTTGCGGAGACCAGAAGTACGAGAAGGGCTACACCGCCTTGTTTGACGGCACACTTGAGTCGCTGTCTGGGTGGCGAATGGCCGGAGACGGGTCGTTCGGCCGTCAGGCCGACTGCACTCTGCGCTCCACTGGCGGCATGGGCCTTCTGTGGCACCCAGGGTACGAGCTGAGTAGCTACAGCCTCAAGCTCGACTGGAAGCTGATCAAAGATGATAACGGTGGTGTTTTCGTCGGATTCCCTGATCCAGGCGAAGACCCGTGGATCGCAGTGGACCAAGGGTACGAAATCCAGATCGATGCCTCTGATCAGCCCGACCGTACCACCGGCTCGATCTACACTTTTCAGGGCGCCGACTCGAAGGCTGTAGAGCAGGCGTTGAAACCCGTGGGGTCGTGGAACTCTTACGAGATTCGAGTACAGGGGAGTAACATCCAGGTCTACCTCAACGACGTGCTAGTTAACGACTTCACCAGCACCGACCCGGAGCGAGATCTCACCCAAGGTTTCGTGGGACTCCAGAACCATGGGGCTGGGGAGACAATCTTCTACCGCGACGTGAGGGTCAAGGAGTTACCCGACGGCTCCTGACGCGCCTCGTGTAGGTGAGATTCCTTAAGTAACAAGTATTAGGTTATTTAGAATCTATTTAGCTACTAGTACTTGTCGAGTGTTGTTAGTATCGCGTTAACCATCGATAATTATCAAGTTGCAAACTAAGATTTATAAAAATAATAGAAAAGTAGAGGAGATATAGACAGTAATATCTCCTCTCCCCTTGCCCATAGTAAAATCTGATCTACATGGAAAACGGAGAGATGAAAGAGGTAGGAGAGACCGTAAAATATCATTTTAATTGGAAGCTTAGTAATAGAAAGGAAATATAGTATTTATGAGCTTACTTATCTGTCCTTGTTATAATTCAAGGCAAATGAAGTTTCTCTATTGAATCTACTTTCATGCTATATGTTATTGCATCAAGAAACTATCCCAAAGTTGATTCTCGGATCACTAATTCATGGTCAAGTATCACATTTTCCACTTCTTTTCCTTGAATTTTTTCAATGATCATTTTTGCGGCAATGTTCCCCATTTTATACATTGGCTGCTCAATTGTAGTAAGAGTAGGGTTTGTCATATTAGAAAATTCAATTTTGTCAAAGCCTACTACAGCAATGTCATCAGGTACAGATAATTTGTTATTATTAATTTCTTTTAATGCGCCTATTGCTAGTAAATCAGAAACAGCAAAAATTGCAGTTATTTTCTCATCGAGGTTTAGAAATTTTTTCATTGCTTGCTGTCCATTAACAAAATCCAACTCCTGAGAATAATAAATCCAATCACTCTTTGCGTCTATACCAGCTTCGTCTAATGCACGTTTGTAACCAGCTTCGCGTTGTCTAGCATAAGTGAATTTTACATCGGAGTTAATGAACGCTATTTTTGAATGTCCAAGTGATAATAGATGTTTAACGGCGAGATAGGCGGCATTCTCATTATCGATAGTTACATATGGAATGGAACTATTTAAAGTGTATTCACTACATTGGATAATAGAATGTTTTTCTGCCATTTCGATTAATGTTTCTTTGTCAACTTGAGGATCCATTGAAATAATTCCATCTGCCATTTTCTTTCTTGCTAAATCAAAATATATTTTTTCTCGTTCAGGATTTGAGTCTGTTTCACATAATAAGATGTTGTAATTACTTATTAATGCTGTATTTTCAATTCCGTTAATTATTTTTGAGTAAAAAGGATTTGAAATGTTTGGAATTAGTACTAATAATAATCTTGTTTCAGAATTTCGAAGGTTTCTCCCTAGGATACTAGGTTCATAATTTAATTGTTTTATAGCCTTTTCCACTTTTATTCTAGTTTGTGGAGAGACCGTTTTTTGTCCGTTTAAAACTCTAGAGACTGTAGCAATAGAAACACCGGCATGTTCAGCTACTTTTTTGATGTTTGGCATTCGTCGTTACCTTCTTTCTATTCTGTCAGGAAATCGTTTACAGTAAAATAGTATAAAACCGAATTTGTTTTGTCAACAACATATTCTAAATATTCTGAATAAAGTGAAATCACTCTTTTGTTAAAGGTATGCAAATGAATTGTAACTTATTAAAATATGTTATTTTTTTGTAATAAAAATAATAGTGTATAAAGAAAAATGTAAACGTTTCAGGTTTGGGTAGTTCAATCTATTGGTTTACTAGAGACATTATTGATAATAATCAAATTTAGCCAAAAAGCAAATTATCAACAGGGAATCAGGTAAGTGATATTAAAGACTTAGAATAAGGGGAAGTTATCATGCAAAAATTAAAGATTGGAATTATTGGTGTCGGACGGATTGGTAAAATTCATGCTTATAATGCTCTCCATTCTAATAAATTTGAACTGAGAGCTATATCTGATGTGTCAAACGATCAATTAGACCATTCCTCTTTACGAGAGAGTGTGCCAATCATAACGAATCAACCTGAAAAAATCCTAACTGATAGCGAAATTGATGCTATATTCATATGCTCAAGTACAGACACGCATGTGGATTATATAAAAAAGGCAGCTAGTGAAGGGAAACATGTCTTTTGTGAGAAACCGATAAGTCTCCATATTCATGATACCTATGAAGTTTTAGACATCGTGAAAAAAGCTAATATTAAATTTCAGGTTGGCTTTAATAGGAGATACGATAAACATTTTAAAAAAGTTTATGAATCAGTTAGAAAAGGAGTAGTAGGTAACCCCCATATTATCAAGATTACTTCTAGAGATCCCAAACCACCATCAGAACAATATATTAAACAATCAGGTGGAATGTTTATGGACATGACTATTCACGATTTTGATCTAATTCGTTATCTATCAGGACGAGAGGTGGAAGAAGTTAGTGTTAAGACAGCTAATTTAATTAGTCCTATCTTTCATAAGAATAAAGACGTTGATACAGCAGTCATAACATTGATTTTTGATGATGGATCACTTGGTGTGATCGATAATAGTAGACAAGCAGTATATGGATATGATCAACGGATTGAAGTGTTCGGTGAAAAGGGTTTAATAAAAGTAGAAAATGAAAAAGAAACAAATCTTGAAGTTAGTACAAAAGATTCAGTTGTGGTAGCACAGCCAAGTTATTTTTTCTTGGACCGCTATTATGATGCTTATCAAAGTGAAATTGATGCTTTTGCTGATTCCATACTATTAAATAAATCAACGTTAACTCAGTTGGATGATGGATTGAAAGCTGAGATATTAGCATTAACTGCTAAGAAGTCTGCGCAAGAGGAACGTTCTGTTAAAGTAAATGAAGTTTGTGCTGATTATGGATTGCCTTATTTCTGATGATTTCTGAAATAGCGGTAAGAGATTTGGTGTTTGAAGAAGGAGTGAAAAAAATGAAAAAAAACATGACTATTTTTCTTATTGGCCTTGTTACGATATTTGTGTTACTAGGATTTTTTGTGAACTATCAAAATAATAAGTTAGCTGAAGAAAATCCTTATGGAAAAAGCTCTTTACATCCAGAAACAGTTGAACAGCTAGATGATCCAAATTATCAAAATCAAATCTTGCCCGATAAACTAGAAGAACAATTAACTGATCAGGAAGATGTCACGGTATACTTTTACAGCTCTACATGTGGATATTGTAAACAAACGACTCCTGTAATAGTACCTTTAGCTGAAGAAATGGGGATGGATTTAAAAAAATTAAACTTGCTCGAATTTCGGGAAGCCTGGAGTACATTTAATATTGAATCAACACCAACAGTTGTTCACTATGAAGAAGGAAAAGAAGTTGCCCGAGTTAAAGGTGCTGATGCGAATTTTGAGCGTTTTTTTAATACGTATGTGCTAGATAATGAGTAAGAGAGTGATGCTTATGGTTGATAGTCATTTGTTTGGATGGGAGAGAGGGTTTATGAAAAAAAAGCTAGTTTTAATATTAACAGTTTTCTTGTTTAGTGTATTTGCTTTATCGGGGGTTAACAATGCACAATCTACCGAAGCATCTAATGAGCAAGTAAAAATGGAAACGAAATCGATAGATGATGCTGATTATATAATAAGTAGTATCGAAGATTTGATTTCACTTGTAGATCATTACAAGGATACCAGAGAGATTGCTAATGAAAAAGTTGCCCGAATCTTAAATGTTCATCTTACATCAGTTAATATTTATGCTGAAAATGGTGAAACAGAAAAAATGGCAAAACATCTAGCTAGCTTTCAACAATTACTTGATTATTATCAACAGGAAGAATTAATTTCTGAGAACGCTTTTGGTGTACTTAAAACTGGTGCGAAATATTTGGTAGAAGGAAAAACAGTCAAGGGGTTTACAGTTGCTGCACAAGAGGCAACTTTTACTTTGAATGGTACCGAGCGAGAGGTATGGACTTATAACGGTGAGATTCCAGGTACAGAAATTCGCGTGACTGAAGACGATATTATACGCGTTCATTTAGTAAATGAATTACCAGCACCTGTAACGATTCACTGGCATGGTGTCCCTGTTCCTAATCAAATGGATGGGGTACCAGGAGTAACGCAAAACGCTGTTCAACCTGGGGAGACATTTACCTATGAGTTTATAGCAGATACACCCGGAACTTATTGGTATCATTCCCACCAACATAGTGCTTTTCAAGTTGATAAAGGTTTATTTGGCTCTATCATTGTAGAGGAAAAAGATGCTGAATATGATAAAGATTACACACTTATAATGGATGACTGGATCGGTGATAAAGAACTGTATGATAAGGTTTTAGGAGGAAATTATCCAACAGTAGAGACGCCTGTAGAAGCATGGGATACGTTTACGATTAATGGTGAAACGAATGACCAAATAGAGCCTCTTGATGTTCAAGATGGAGATCTTGTTAAACTACGGTTCATTAATGTTGGAAATTATGATTATACACTACGTTTTTCTGGTACAGAATTTAAAATCACTCATACAGATGGTCAACCAATTAATAAACCCGAAACTTTTACTAATAAATCCTTATTAACTAGTCCTGGACAGCGGTATGATGTGGAATTTATATATGACGAAAATCAGGATATTGTGATCGAAAGAATGGCAGATATGTGGTTAACAGATAATACAGTAATAGAATTTGAATCTGTAGGTAGCGGTGATAATAGAAATCAACAGGAGCAGACTATTAAAGATGATTCTGTTGAACCGATAGACATTTTAGATTACGGACAATATAAAAAAGGAAAATTTACTGACATTAAACAATTTGATAAGGAATACCGATCTGATTTAGGGATGAAGGAAGATGGCTCAATGACTATTAATGGTAGCGTTTATCCTGAGGAGTATGAGCCTATTTGGGTGAATGAAGGTGACATTGTTAAGCTTACGTTGACTAATGATACCCCTTTGCCACATCCGATGCATTTACACGGACATTTCTTTGAAATAATATCTCGTAATGGAGAGGATCTAGAGGGTTCACCTATTACTAGAGATACTATACTAGTAATGCCTGATACTGAATATGAAATAGCTTTTGAAGCAGATAATCCTGGCAATTGGATGTACCATTGTCATAAGCTACAACATGCAATGAAGGGAATGTCGACTATGGTACGATATGAAGATTACGAATTACCTTTCACTCCTGATGCAGGAAATATTATAGAATAATTTGATAATTATACTTGTTAATAAATTTTAACCTACTAAAACAAAATAGTAAGCGTTTACTTGATAGAGATATGAGAAAAAGGGTTCGTGACTTTATTAGATAAAACTGAAAGAAGGAGAGAATATGAATGAAAAAAAGATTCGTTTTATTATTTTTAATTCTATCCATTTTTCTGGCCGCATGTGGAAATTCAGCTGCTGATTCTATTCCAGGTGATGATTCAAAAGGAGATAAGATGCAATTTTATGTATCCGGGGATACTATAGAAGGCTCAGCATTAACAAAAATGTCAGAAAAATATACGGAAGAGACGGGAATAGAAATAGAGGTGGTAGATGTTCCATACAGTGATATGGTAACTAAAATCACGAATATGATTCGAGCAGGAGATCCACCTGCATTAGCTCGTGTAACAGGGTTTAACCCGGCATGGGAAGGGCAATTAATCGATCTATCCCAAATTGCAGAAGATAATAATGTGATGGTTGATATGGGGATAGCAGTTGATGGTGATTTAGTAGCTCCTCCAGTAGACCTTACAGCAGTTGGAATGTTTGTAAATAAAGATTTGTTTGAAGAAGCTGGTGTCCGTTATCCAACTAGTGAAGGAGATATTTGGACTTGGGATGAATTTGTATCATCATTAAATACCATATTGGCAAAAACGGATGCACAATATGGTATGGTAATGGATGATTCCGAACACAGACTGAATGCTTTCTTATACCAACATGGTAGTAAAGGTTTTTACCAAGATGGTGATCAATATACAACAAATGAGGAAACAAAGGACGCACTAGAAAAATTTGTTGAATTAAATGATAATACCATCATGCCGAAGTCTGTATGGACAGCAGGTGAAGACGCTTCTTCGATGTTCAAAAGTGGAAGAGTACCTGTTTATATGTCAGGGTCTTGGCAAATTACAGATTTTGCTTCGAACATAGAAGATTTTGAATGGGAAGCTGTTTATATGCCATATGAAGATGTTAGAGCTACCAATCTTGGTGGGAACTATTTGGTTGGCTTTGAAGGATCTGGTCAAGAAGAGGATGCAAAACAATTTATTGATTGGTTGTATCAAAAAGAGAATTATGAAGAGTTAGCAACATATGGAGGTTATTTACCTGTAAAGGAAGATGCAGAAATAGAATATGAACTCGCTCCGGAAGCATATGTTGTTTATCAAAATGAGATTGCTGCTTCTGATCCAATTGCCAGTCAGCAGCGAAATGAGCTTGTTCGAAAACAATTGGTTTCAAAAAGAAGTTTAGCTAGTACCTTGGCAGATGAAATGATTAAAACATTGAATGATGAGCAAAGCGTAGCAGATACCTTAGAAAATGTAAAAAAAGAGATGACAGATGCTTACGTGGAATAGCTCTTTCAAATAGCGACCACCAAAATGGTCGCTATTTATTACGGATCTTTCCCATGTAATAGCATGAAGGAGGTTGTGTAGTGTGAAAAAATGGCCTTTTTTATTTATTTTTGCTAATTTGGTACTGTTTATATTATTTTTTGCTTGGCCGGCATTATTAGGTGTTTACTATTCCTTTACCGAATATAACGGAAGTATAGCGACTTTCGTCGGTCTTAATAATTATATTAATCTATTTCAAGATCCGAGTTTTTATAAAGCACTGTTTAGGACATTCTTTTATACGTTGTTAGGAGTTCCTTTCATATATGTAACGTCGCTAATTATTTCGGTATTACTTGTAAGCAAATATACAAAAGGGAAGAATGTTGCAAAAATGATATTCTTTTTCCCTTGGTTAGTTTCTCCAATTGTAGTTGGTATCCTTTGGCGATGGATGTTCGGTGAAAGCTTTGGGTTTATAAACTATATGATCCAAGTACTTGGTGGCAATCCAATACAATGGTCTTCCGATGGCAATTTCGCCTTTTTGGTAGTTTTATTTGCAACTGCATGGGCGGGAACTGCTTTTAATATGTTGATTTTTATAGGCGCTTTGATAAGTATTCCCAAGTCTCTATATGAAGCGGCAGATGTTGATGGTGGTACGGCTTGGCAAAAATTTTGGCACATTACATTACCTTCCATTAGATCTACTTCCTTTTTAGTCATATTATTGGCTGTGTTTAACTTAATGAAAGAATTTCCAATGGTCCAAGCTTTAACAAATGGAGGACCAGGTTCAGATACTACTTTTATTGTGCAATATATTTATGAGACAGGTTTTGATCAATTAAAAATAGGATATGCTAGTGCAGCCTCTATGGTCTTATTTGTAGTACTTCTAGTATTTGCCTTACTACAATTCCGTTTTGCTAAAGGGGGAAAAATAGATGACTAAGCTGAATGATCGATTTTCCACTGTAATGTTAACAACAGCACTTGTCATTGTAGCATTGATGTACCTTTTTCCTATTATATGGTTATTACTCAGCTCATTAAAGCCTGGTAGTGAATTGTTTTCCTATCCCTTAAATATCTTGCCTGAAAACCCAACCATAGATGGATATATATATTCATGGGCAACAATGGCGTTTATAAAGTATTTTGCCAACACACTGATCGTAGCTATAGTAACAACGTTATTGACCGTGCTGGCCAGTGCGACTTGTGGATTTGCATTAGCAAAATACAATTATAAATGGTTACAGGTATTCTTCATATGTATGTTGGCTACTACAATGCTCCCAACAGAAGTGATCATGACTCCTACATTTTCCGTTATCTTGGAGTTGGGCTTATATGATAGCCTAGCTGGTTTAATCATCCCATCGATCAATACTGCCACTGGAATATTCATGTTCCGGCAATATTTTATAACTGTTCCTAATGATCTAATAGAATCTGCTAGGATAGACGGAGCAAATGAAGGGAGAATATTTTTTAATTTAATGTTACCGATTGCAAAACCTGTTGTGATAACTTTAGCTATTTTTTCTTTTCAATGGAGATGGAATGATTACATATGGCCATTAATCGTTTTAAGTGATCCTAATAAATATACCGTTCAAATCGCTTTAAGAAGTATTGTTGGAGCAGACAATATTGATTGGGTGCTATTACTTTCATCTTCAATTATTTCATTAGTACCAATGATTTTGATATTTATCGTCTTTCAACGGTACATTATGGATACAAGTGCTACTTCGGGTTTAAAAGGATAGGTGAAGATTACAAATCGGGAGGTTTTATGCATGAAGGCTTATAAGAAACTGATCAAAATAAATGATGTCATCACAACAACTTTTTTGGAAAGACAAATATTAGAGTCCAGAAGTCGCTATTTTGGTGGGATTATTGACAGACATACTGGGATTCCTAGCCCCACTCATGTTGGAACAGGGAGTGTGATAGCAAGTTGGGTATCTGCATATGTGAATCCGGAATCTAGATACTACCATGACAAGCTGTTAAAAAATAGAATAGACCTTGCATTAGATTATATGCTAACCATGCAGCATGATGACGGGACGATATCACCTGGTTATACTAATTATCATTCACCACCTGATACCGGATTTGTTGTAGCTGGGTTCTCGCAAATCTATCATTTACTAGAGGAAGATGGATCGAAAATGTTAGCATCAAAATTATATTTATTCTTAAAGAGATCTATGTCAGCAATGTTAACTGGGGGCTGTCACACGCCAAATCATCGATGGGTATTAACTTCTGCCCTAGCAAATCTTTATCATATTTTTAATGATAATAGATTGGTGAGAAGAGCAGAAGAATGGCTAAATGAAGGCTTAGATATAACTAAGGATGGAGAATGGACCGAAAGAAGTAATGGTATATATAACGCTGTTAGCGATATCAGTCTTTATCACACTGCTATATTATTAAATAAAACGGAGTTACTGGATCATGTACGCAATAATTTGAAGATGATGGTCTATCTAGTGCATCCAAACGGGGAAGTAGTAACAGAGTATTCTGGCAGGCAGGATTTAGATAAACATTATGATTTGTCTCCTTACCATTTGATTTACCGGTTGATGGCTCATCATGATCATAACCCTGTATTTCAAGCAATGGCAGATTTAGCAATTGAAACTATTTCTGAAATGGGACCTGTCAACAATCACATTTTGCTAGGTTATCTATCATTCCCATTTATTCAGGCTGAGAATATAGAAAAAGCTGAACTACCTAAGGTTTATGAAAAAGTTATAAACGGTGATTATCCAATAAAGGAAAATATAAAGGCTTTGGAAAGCGTTGGTCATGAAAATCGTATCGAGCATAGCAGCATGCATACTTCCTTTGGTGCACCAGTTGTAAGGTACCGTAATGAAGATATTAGCGCAACTATTATGACGAAAAACCCTTCTTTTTTCTCTTTGCGTAACGGAAAAGCAGAAATATTAGGTATTAAAATGTATACAAGCTTTTCCCCCGGATTGGTAGAGTTTGATGGACTCGAGCAAATGAAACACGGTTATCGACTAACGAAAGTGTTAGATAAGGGATATACTGGTCCGATTCCTGGTCAATATCTACCCCAAAATAGTGAGAACAAAGGAATATGGTATTTACTACCACATCAATATCGAAACGTAACACATAACCAATCCTTTGAAGTTACCATTGATATAGAGCGAGAAGGTAATGATTGGACTATTCGTGTTTTAACTGATGATAGAGCGGATGTATTTGTTCAAATAGAATTTCTTTTTAGACTGGATGACAAATTGAAAGGGGAAGGGTTGAAAAAAATTGGTGACCACTCATATTTTTGGGAGGATAATGATTTAACTCTATTGTCAGGAAGTGACAAAATTACGTTTGAGACAGGTGAATACGAACATTGGCAAGAAAACATAGGAAGTACAAAGATTCACAATCTCAAACAAGTAAAGGTAAATATGATTTCCCCAATTAACAAAAGGTTTAGGTTGTTTACCAGTATAATGTAGTATATTACAATTTATATACTATTTTAAACGAATGTTACAAATGATAGATTTGCACATTTTCATCATATTTTATCTTTATAATAGATGCATGAATAGCAGTCTTAGGAGAGTAGAAATGAGAAAATTTGCATTATGGATAGCAACATTAATGATAATAAATACTATATTTATCCCAAAAGTTCATGGTGAATCGAATACCCCACCAAATATTGAAAGTGAAGCAGCCATATTAATGGAAGCAGATTCAGAACAAGTTCTCTATGAAAAGAACGCCAACTCTCAAATGTATCCAGCAAGTCTTACGAAAATTGCCACAGCAATCTACGCCATTGAAAAAGGAAATGTAAATGATAAGGTAACGATTAGCAGTAATGCAAGTTCTAAAAATGTAAAAGGTACCACTGTTTTTTTGGAGGAAGGTGAAAAAGTCCCCTTATTACAATTGATTAAAGGGTTATTAATTAATTCTGGAAATGACGCAGGAGTAGCAATTGCTGAGCATCTAAGCGGTAGTGAAGAACAATTTTCGGAAGATATTAATCATTATCTTAAAAATGTGGTTGGTGTTCAAAATACTCATTTCAAGAATCCACACGGTTTATTTGACGCTGAACATGTTACCAC
Organism: Gracilibacillus thailandensis; assembly: GCF_010994055.1. NCBI lineage: Bacteria > Bacillati > Bacillota > Bacilli > Caryophanales > Bacillaceae > Gracilibacillus > Gracilibacillus thailandensis. Next base: position 24,735 of record NZ_WJID01000041.1, read on the forward strand.
AGCAGAAGATTTAGCAAAAATAACGAAGTATGCTATGGAAAACGAAACCTTTGAAGAAATCTTTGGTACAAAAGAAATGGAATGGGATGGTAAGACATGGGATACCACCATCATAACTCATCACAAATTAGTAAAGGGAGAAATCCCTTATGAAAATATTACCGGAGGAAAAAATGGTTTTGTCCATCAATCTGGTTATACGCTAGCAACAACAGCAGAAGATGAGGATTTAAGTTTAATAGTGATTACCTTGAAAAGTAACGAAAGGAATGGGGTATATGATGATACTATCAAACTATTAGACTACGGATTTGATCATTACAAAACATCTTATATTGATAAAGATACTTCATTTACTCTAGATGGAGACAAATATATAAATCCTGAAAAACGAGCATATACTCACACTTTACATGATCAAGTCGAAAAGCAGGTAACCCGAGATGGAAAATTGAGTATTGTCAATGAAGAAGAAAAAGTTATCCAATCATATAATCTAACAAAAGCAACAACAGACAGTAAATCACAGGCAGGAAAAGATTCTAATAAAGAAAATAGTCAAACTAAAGATAATTTCGAAATAAATTATCTGGTATTCGTTCTCCTTTCGGTAGTCTTGTTATGCTTGGTGGTTGGTCATTTGTATCGCAGAAATAAATATTCTTAATATATACAAGCAGTCTGCACATAATTTGCAACTCTCTAGGGCACTGTATAGACAAATGGTGTAATGGAGGGATATCAATGACAAAAATAACAACTTCACTACTTTCTTTATTTGTAATCTTTTTATTAGCAGCTTGCGCTAATGAAACAGAGGAAACAAATCCAGATGGCGCTGAAACAGAACAAAATATAGAAGAAATGGACATGGAATCTGAAGCACAAGCTGAAACGGAAGATATGGACCATGATCATTCCGAAATGAATATGTCTGGGTCAGGTGAGGTTCCGGGAGAATTAGAAGAAGCTGAAAATCCAACTTATGAAGTAAACAGTCAAGCTATGATTGAAGCAGACCATATGGAAGGTATGAATGGTGCTGAAGCAACTATTGTTGGTGCATACGATAGTACAGCTTATTCAGTGTCCTACACACCAACAAATGGTGGTGATAGAGTTACAGATCACAAATGGGTTATTCATGAAGAATTAGAAGGTGTCGGTGAAGAGCCTTTAGAAATTGGAGATGAAGCAACCATAAATGCAGCTCATATGGAAGGCATGGATGGTGCAACAGCCGAGATAGACTCAGCAATTGATACTACTGTATATATGGTTGATTTTACTTTGACTACGACGGGTGAAGAGGTTACTAATCATAAATGGGTAACAGAAGATGAGTTGTCACCAATTGAATAAATTTGGTTAATCAAAAGGGTTTCTTCAAATTGAAGGGACTCTTTTGCTATTCTTGTAAAATATAAGAGTTCGTCTCCTTTTCTCTTCGTTAAGGAACAGAACCATCTTTTGTGAGACGAACTTTTAAGCAAAAGTTCGTCTATTGTAGTAAGTGCTTTAAAACTAGATCTTGAATGAATAGAAATACTAACCATCCAGATACACCTAAACCTATTGAAATGAATAAATGAACTGCATTTTGTAATGCGATATACACGATTATTAACATAACGGCAGTTGCCGGAAATCCCCAAAGAACTCCTAACGCAAACTTACTTAAAGTTGTTGTCTCTTCTCCCTGAACATACAGCCATATTATGCTAAGTAAACTTACTAAAGGAAGAGCTGCTATTATTCCTCCATAGGATGGAAGTCTTCTCGAAACTTCTGTAACAATCCCAATAACGACAGCTGAGACGATAATTTTCAATATCACATACATTGTTTTGCTCGCTCACTCAAAGTTTTTAGGGCATTTTCTATTAAACTTTTTTCATTTTCATTCAATTGATTTAACACGTGTTCTAATTTCTTTTCATCCAGACTGGTGTTTCGATATAAAACTTCTTCACCTAAATTTGTTAAAGAAAGAATTACTTTTCGCTCATCTTTTGTAGCTCTTTTCTTTTTTAAATATTTCTTAGCAATCATTCTTTTAACGTGCTCAGATGCCGTATTGTGTGAAACATTCAGGTGGGAAGCAACTTCACCAACTCCTATTTCTTTTCGTTTATCTATAAGCTGAAGGATACGCACTACTTGATGAGAAATTTTTTCTTTATGTGGATAGTGTAAATGAAAATAAATGTCAGTCCAATATTGGTTTAATAGGGAGATATTATTGCTCATAAAAACCACCTCTTTATATCGTTACATAAGATTAAATCGTATATTGAGATATAAAGTAAAGGATCTAGTTATCTTTTCTACAAATAATTAGGGGTGTAGTAGCTCTCTGCATGTACGGGAGTTTTGCGCATGAAGGGGATAATACAAAATAAATAAAAAGGCTTATCATCTAGAATAAGTTAAGCCTTTTATTTTTTACACTAGTATTTGAAGTACTGAATACATAGTCAGTAAATATAATATTGTAAGCGTTCTGCAAGAAGAAATGGATCGGTAGAAGAGCATTCAAAATGAAACGCACTTCTACAACTATTCCATCATCTTTTCTTCTTAATAATTTGATCGATGATCCCATATTCCATAGCTTCTTGTGCGCTTAAGAAATAATCACGCTCTGTATCTTTTGCTACTTTTTCAACGGATTGACCTGTACGCTCGGAGATTATTTCGTTAATGTGACTTTTGAGTTTTAAGATTCTTCTAGCCGTAATTTCAATTTCTGTTGCCTGCCCTTTTGTTCCGCCAATAGGTTGATGCAGCATTATTTCACTATTAGGAAGTGCATATCTCTTTCCTTTCGTCCCCGCAAGCAACAGCAAAGCTCCAAAAGAAGCAGCCATCTCGGTACAAATTGTTCTAACATCTGGTTTGACAAGCTCCATTGTATCAAATATGGAAAATCCTGCAGATGTGGAACCACCTGGGCTGTTAATATAAATGGAAATATCCTTTTCAGAATTATCAGCTTCCAAAAATAATAGTTGAGCTGTTACAATGTTTGCTACCTGATCATTAATTTCATCGCCTATAATAATAATTCGATCCTTTAATAATCGTGAATAGATATCATAGGAACGTTCTCCGTGACTTGATTGTTCAATGACATATGGAATTGTAGCCATATCATTTCCTCCTTTTCTATGCGGCCATAGAATACATATTGAGAGGTGAATATGAATGCGTTGTTTTTGCAAGGATAGGTGTTTCCGCCAATGAATGTAAGGTGGAAATACAATCAATCAATATAACCGGATCATCTGCCTGAAGGGATCGGTATAACAAGTCATACAATTTCTTTCTTTCTTCTTCCTGCCAAAATGAATCGATGGACTGAAGGGAAGTGTTATGGTTTAATCTGTTTTTTGCTCTGTGCAGAGTTGATTTGACTGCCATTTCGGTTGTATCCAGTAAATCAGCTATTTCCCCTGATTGATAACTGAATGCTTCTTTAAGCATGAAAATAACTGCTTGTTTTGGCGTTAAATGATTCACTAATAATTTTGCTAAATCAATCAATCGATCTGCCTTACATGCTGGGTCTTCTTTTGATTTCTCTTCCGATGTTTTAAAAACCTCAACCTTTCTTTTTTTTACGGTATCCATCCATTCATGGTAAGCAATTTTATTCAAAAGTGCTGCACTTATTTCAGATGAATGATAATGTTTCATCGCTTTAAAGAAAGTTTCTTGTATAAGATCTTCGGCATCCCATTTATTTTTAGCTAGAAAATATGAATATTTCTTCAGCTTTGGATATAATTGATGAAATTGTCGTTCTACTTCCATGTGATAACCTCCTTCATTGGCAGAAAAACTTCTGTTGACATGCAATTGCATTCACTCCTTTGGAACCTCCCTACTTATATAACTAATTTGGAGGATAGAAAGATACGGGCAAAACAAAAATTTACTTATATTATATTTCAGTTTAAATAACTAATGGTTCAAATGCCAATATGTTAGGTTATCCAATTTCCAAAATTATGATAAAATCATAGTCGTTATTTTTCATACACTATAATGGACCTAACGTGATAAAATTAACAAGTACATGTTATCGTAAATGAGAGGAGTTAATATGATGATAAAGGAAAGAAACTTAGCTATTGCATATTTATTATGGTTTTTCTTCGGACAAATCGGTTTGCATCGTTTTTACACAGGTCGTGTAGGGAGTGGGATCACCCAGCTTCTACTCGGTATCATAGGATGGGGTACTACCTGGCTCTTAATTGGCTGGATTCCATTAGTCGTGCTATGGATTTGGCTATTTGTCGATATTTTCTTAATTCCGGGAATGTGTCGGAACCCGAGATAAAGCGGAAGTCTATTGTGTCACTTTTAGTGATGTAATAGGCTTTTTTTTTCGACAAGGAAGGTATATAATCCGCGGTATCAACGCATTTGTAAGCAGGGTAGCCATTATGAAATAGCTTGTACAGGAAACCATCGCTGCGGCTGTTCACTTCCCTTTCCACTGGATCTTAGTCGAAAATCATCCCGTAGGAGTGGAAGTGGACAAGCCGCAGCGATTGTTACGCCCAATATCCATCTCAAAATAAATACTTTATACCATCGATATATTATTTTGGTCAATGAAAAGGATCGGGTGGGCTTTCCCGGTTTTTCTTAATAGTCAAGCACAAAATACATAAACTGCGAAGTAACGAAGATATGGAAAAGAGATATCCACGGAAGCGCCGGTCTGTTCCGGGGAAAAAGGCTTC
>NZ_WJID01000042.1:0-30188 GCF_010994055.1 Gracilibacillus thailandensis
TCGGGTGGGCTTTCCCGGTTTTTCTTAATAGTCAAGCACAAAATACATAAACTGCGAAGTAACGAAGATATGGAAAAGAGATATCCACGGAAGCGCCGGTCTGTTCCGGGGAAAAAGGCTTCTCTTCCAGGGAAAAGATCTTCTCTTCCGAGGATAAACGACTATATCCAGGGAAGAGAAGGGGATATCCCCGGAACAGCAAAGGATATCCAAGGAAGGGAAAGAGGTATCCTCGGAACAGAAAGAGATATCCCTGGAAGAGAAGTCCTGCTAACTTTGCAACTAAGCTACTTCGCAGTCTAGCTCCGAGCACCTAAAACTAGGCGACTTCATGGATCGCCCTACGATAAGTCATCATCGGTTCGCTTTTCTCAGTGATTCCTTTATCTTAGTTGATTAGCTTCCAGTCGCTACGTTTTTAAGCGGACGCTCTGCGCTTTTCTTAACGGTTCGATGTAGTTCTCATTTAGGTAAGGGTAACTTCGGATCTGGTCAAGCCTATACGAATAAAAATTTTACTTAACCTGTCGTAGTAATTGTGATAAACTGAAATTACTACGACAGGCGAAGTAAATTGGAATGTGGGAAGGGGGATCAACTTTTTGATTAGTAGTGATGTAATTCGGGGCTACAATGATACGATTATTCTTTATTTATTGTTAGAAAAAGAGTCCTATGGATATGAAATTTCGAAAAGAATCAAAGAGTTATCCAATGATAAGTATGTCATCAAGGAAACCACCCTTTATTCAGCATTTAATCGTCTTCTGAAAAAGGGTTATATTGAATCTTTTCATAGAGAGCAAACCTTTGGAAAAAAGCGAACGTATTATAGAATTACCGAATCAGGATTGCTTTATTATCAAGACAAGTGTAGAGAATGGGAGTTAACAAAGGAAGTAATTAATCAATTTATTAGGGAGGATTATCTATAATGGATACCATTATTAATTACGTCGATAATATGTTTGCTTCATTACCGAAATCTACGGAAATGAGGCAGTTAAGGGATGAACTTCTGGCTAATATGGAAGAAAAGTATCATGAATTAAAGCAAGCTGGTAAAACGGATAATGAAGCAATAGGGATTGTTATTTCTGAATTCGGTAATATTGACGAAATCATCGAAGAGTTCGACATTTCACAAGAAGAAGGTGGAGTGACAAAACCATTACTAACGGAGCAAGAGGTGGATAATTATTTTCAAGTAAGTAAAAAATCGGGGCAATGGATTGGAATAGGAGCGGTTTTGTGTATTTTCGGTTCAGCCATGTTTGTGCTTTTTCTAGGTTTAATTGAAAATGGATATATGAATGGCTTGACGGAGGAAGTAGGAATGTATATAGGAGTAATTTTACTATTATTATGTGTAGCTACGGCGGTTGGCTTATTTATCTATGCAGGAATGCAATTAGATAAGTATAAATATATTAGTGTGAAAGGGAATTTTGATTTACCAATCGATTTAAAAAGTAAAATCAAAACAATGAATGACGCTTACCAGCCAACGTTTACCATTATTATGATTGTTGGTGTTGTTCTAATTATATTATCTCCAGCTGTTCTTCTTAGCATGATTGCTTTTAATGAAAATATGGCTAACTTTGGTGTGTTTATTATGTTAGTACTTGTCGCAGTTGCAGTATACTTATTTGTATATTTTGGTAATATGTATGGTGCATATGACAAACTTTTGAAAAGGGATGCACAACGAAACAAAGAAAAAGATGAAGATCGTGTCATTGGTGCCATAGCTTCGATAATTTGGCCATTAGCCGTGATCGTGTTCTTGATAAGTGGTTTCATTTATGAGCTGTGGTATATTAATTGGATTGTGTTTCCTATTACGGGGCTGTTATTTGCTATGTTTAGTGGAGCTTATTCTATTTTGAGAAATAAAGAAGAATAACAAATTGGTATTACTAAAGGATATTTCCTTATAGATCATGCTTTAGTAATGCTCTGATACCAGATTGAGTTACTATTTCACAATTTACCAGCATATATTTTTCTGTGCGATGATTAGTTAAAATTCTTAACTTATTATTAAAGTCTACATTTTTACCGGATTTTCTCATACAATTCTCTTAGAGGTGATGAAAATGACACGAGTAAAATATACAGACAGTGACGTAGCTTTAATGGCAAGGATGATGAGAGCAGAAGCAGAAGGTGAAGGAAAACTAGGGATGCTTATGGTTGGTAATGTAATTGTAAATCGGCTAAAAGCTAACTGTTTAGATTTTGAAGGTTTAAGGACCATACCGAATGTCATTTATCAAGTACAAGGTGGAAATTATTCATTTGAAGCAGTACAAAAAGGAAACGTTTTTTATCATAGAGCAAGAAGTGTAGAAAAGCGTTTAGCTAAAAAAACATTAGACTATTGGAGAGAGCATCCTTCTAAGTATGCGCTTTGGTATTTTAACCCATATGGTGAATGTCCTTCTTCATGGTATGGTCAACCATTTACAGGGCAATACAAACAACATTGTTATTATGAACCTGAGGCTAATACTTGTGAAGGTGCCTATAGATGGTGAAAAATCACAAATTAGATAGGTTTTTTGCCCACTGGTTGTTTTAGTCAAATTTTATTATCATATCCCAGTACATTCAATTAATTCCTTTCCATGCTAAATATTGAACACATTCGCCGAATAATTAACTCTACATTCTATTAATGGGAAGATGGATTTGAAGAATAAACCAATCATTATTAATCTCTGCATCCATTTTTCCTTCCATTTTTTCCACCAGCTTTTTAGACAGATACAGACCAATCCCACTTGCTTCTGTATTCGTTCTGCTAGTAATTTCTGTATAGAAGCGCATAAATACTTTTTCCACGGCAACTTTGCTATCTGGTTTGATATCATTTTTTACAATAAAGACGATATAGTCATCTTCGTTTCTATAATGGATAACCGCTTTACTTTTGGCATAACGAATGATGTTTTGTACGATATTTTGAATAACGCGCGTAAGCATTAATGGATCGGCAATAATTTGTCGGTCCATTATTTGTTCAGGAAAATGCAGTTCAATGTTCTTTTCTTCCAATTGTTCATAATAAGACAAGAAGATTTCTTCGACTAAACTGGGTAAAGAAACGGAAGTTAGGCTGATTTCTTTTTGATTTGTTTCAATCCGTGCTAAATCATAAAAATGGTCAGTCATTTCAATCAATCGTTTAACAGAGCTTTCGATAATCGATAAATAGCGTGCTCTCTCGGCTTGGTCTGTGGTTGCATCCAAAAGTTGAACATATCCTTTAATTGAAGTAAGAGGTGTGCGTAAATCATGTGAAAGACCTACGATCGATAATTTCACATTCTCTTCTATTTTCTTTGCTTGGAGATTTTTCTCCTCGAAAGCATCAATTATTTGGTTCCATTCATCGATCAATTCCATCAAGGCTTTATCACGAAAAGCAAGTGAGAGCCTACTGCCAAAACTAGCACGAGTTGGCATTTCTTTAACCTCTTCTTTCAGTTTTCTTAATTCCCGTTTTAGAAAATAAAGATAAACAAGGAGCGCCAATGCTAGGAAGACAAATATCCATCCCCACATTTCATTCACGCCCCTTTCCTTAATCAAATTTGAAGCCTATGCCCCATATTGTTTTGATGTAATTAGTATCTTTTACATTTAATTTATTTCGTAAATTACTGATATGCATATTAATTGTTTTATCATTACCAAAAAAAGCTTCATTCCATACACTTTCATAAATATTGGCACGGCTGAATACTTTCTGTGGATGATCTAGAAAAAGTAAAAGAATAGCATATTCACGCCCAGTAAGGTGAATGATTTGGTCATTCACTTTCACTTCACGCGTATCCAAATTGACACTGATATTTTGATAATGAATCTCTTTCCTATTACCTATCGAAGCTTTTGATGCATGGCGTAATTGAATGTCAATTCGTGCAAGTAATTCCTTCACATCAAATGGCTTAATAATGTAATCATCTGCCCCATTTGTCAGTAGTTTCAATTTTGACTGTTGATCATTCTTTGCTGAAACTACAATAACGGGGATAGTGGAGTTCTGCCGTATCTCTTGAAGAAATTCTTCGCCATTCATCCCTGGAAGCATCAAATCTAAAAGAACTAGATCCACTTGATTTTGCGAAAAAAGTAACTTCCCTTCCGTACCTGAATACGCACTTAATGTTGTAAAACCATGTAAATCTAGTGCGTCTTTCATCAGTGAATGAATGGCACTATCGTCTTCCATAATTAATATTGTAGCCATACTTATCGACCTACTTTATGTCCGTTCGTTTAAAAAGAAAGATTCCTATTGTTGATGATACCACAATGGTTATCAGACTGACCAATACCATCTCAGGAAATTTCGCAATATCTGCTGGGTTGGCAAAATCAGAATAGAACAAAAATACTTCAGAAAACCAGTATGTCACATGCTTAAAATGTGTAGTTTGTTGAAAAATATCCGGAAGAAACCCTGTCGCAATGGTATATAGGAAACTCCAAATAAGTGCGATACCACTATTTTTGGTTAGAAAACTAATCGTCACATAAATGGAGACATTCGCCAAAATTAATAAATAAAGCGTGCTAAAGGATTTGATAGCGTAGATAAAGTAATGATTAATTTCAGCTACTTCACCAAACTCAAATATTACGGTAAAACTTATGATGCCAACCACGGTCATTACAATCGTCCCAATCAGTGAGAGGAGTGCTGCCATCACAAATTTTGATAGATAATAATGGGTGCGACTACGCCCTAAAGACAAGGCATTTCGTATCGTTCCATTTTGAAATTCTTCTCCAATAAAAAAACAGATAAAAGCACTAATAACAAGTAAAACAGTTAATCCGTTTTTCTCTATCATTAGAACCCCTGTTGCTCCATTGATAACTGTATCGACAACTTGGACAAGTTCCTTTCCATAATCTACTGATATCTTGCTATTCACGGCTTGCAGGACAGGTAGAATAGTGAAAATAGCTAGAACAATCCATAGTTTTTTACTTCGAAATAATTTAATTCTTTCAGCAGTTAAAAGATTAAGCATGCGAATTTCCCCTGTTAATTGTAAAAAGTATTCCTCGAGTTTTTGTCTTGTTGTACCAATCCGTGATACGTTCACATCAGCTAAGACTAGGGAACGGTTGATGTTAGCAACATCATCTATACGTTCATAGATGTTAATACTTGTACTATTTACAACTTCATAATCATTTATCTCTAATTCATCTAATACAACGACTGCTTTTTGTACCTCCGTTGTTTCCAGTTCAATGTACTGACGAGTTTCATGGGCTAACTCTTCCTTCGAAAGTTCGTTAATAAGTTTTCCATCATGCAAAATACCATAATGAGTTGCGACTTGTGAAAGTTCATCAAGCAAGTGACTGGACAGTAAGACCGTAATACCTCGTTCTACCACTAATCGCTGAATAATTTCACGCATTTCTACAATCCCCGATGGATCTAGTCCATTTGTCGGCTCGTCTAAGATTAAGAACTCAGGATTAGTAATAAGTGTGGAAGCTATTGCTAAACGTTGACGCATGCCTAAAGAGAAGTTTTTGGCTTTCTTTCTACCTGTATTACTTAGATTCATTAAGTGGAGTAAATGATCAATCTCTCGTTCACTTACACCACCATTTGCTGCTTGGACTTTCAGATTTTCTCGAGCCGTTAATTCTGGATAAAGTGCTGGAGTTTCAATTGATTGTCCCATTTTTCTTCGAGCGCGTTGCACCTCTTTCTTCCCTGTTTCTCCAAATAGTTCAATGTCACCTTCATCGATTTTGATCAATCCCATAACCATGCGCATGAATGTCGATTTTCCTGCGCCGTTCTCTCCGATTAATCCGTAAATCATCCCTCGTTTAATTTCAATCGATACTTTATCAAGTGCTTTGTTTTTGCCATATATTTTTGACACATTCGTAGCTTTAAGAATTGTTTCTGACATATGTCATCACCCTTTCCATGTTGATGATTCTTATAATAAGTGGGAGGTATAAATAATTTAACTAGAAAAGTATAAAAAAAGTGTAAAGAATTAATTGCTCTCACTACATTGCCAATCCAAAACAGGGAGTGATTTTTTTACCCTTCAAGTATATTTTTTCTTCCTCATACATAATGTTTTACAAATGTTCGATTTAAACAATAACGAACAAAGTGGGGAATAAAAAATGGAAAAATCCTTGAATCGAAGGCAATACAAGATTTATAACTTATTAAAAACAGAAGATGCTGTTAAAGTAAATGAATTATCTCAAAAATTCAACGTAGCAGAAATGACAATTAGAAGAGATTTAGAGAAATTAGAAGATTGTGGCTTAGCAAAACGCACATTTGGAGGCGCTATCTTATCTGCTAACACGGATATTACCTTTAATCGCCGTAATGTATTACATGTGAAAGAAAAACAATCGATTGGCTATGTTGCAGCACAATATGTTCAAAATGGTGATTCTATATTTATTGATGCAGGCACAACAACTTCGCATTTTTCTCGTTATTTATCAAGTAGTTTGGCGATTTCACTTGTCACAAATGGAGTGAATATTGTTTCAAACATTCATGATGCGAACAAAGAAAAGATTTTGTTAGGCGGTATCTACCGAGAATCTACGAGGTCTTTAGTTGGGCCAATTACCCAATCTCACTTAGATCATTTATATTTTGATAAGGCTTTTTTATCTGCTTCAGGCTTTTCAGTAGAGAAGGGATTTACAAACTCGAACAGCTTAGAAGTTCAAATTAAACAAAAAGTGATGAAACAATCGAATGAAGTCAATCTTCTCATAGATAGTTCTAAATTCGAAAAAAATTATCTTCACAAAATCGGTAATTTGCATGATATTCATCGTATTTTTACAGAGAAAATGCCACCAGACGATCAGAAAAAAGACATAGAGCAAGCAGGAGTAGAACTTGTCATATGCAACACCTTCTTATTATAGGATGGATAACGTTAATAATCACATGATGTGATTCATTAAAAAAATGGATAAGGGAGTGGTCAAGCTATGAAAAAGAAAGGTTTATTATTGTTGTTTTTATCGGTCTCATTCGTTTTGTTGTTAGCTGCTTGTAATGGGGACACAGAAAGTGATGGAGAGAATGATTCGGGAAATGACGCTGGCGAAGAGAATACGGATGGCTATACTTTTGGCTATACTTCGATGACCCAAAACAATCCTTTCTTTCAAGTTTTAGAAGAAGCCATTAGAGAAAAAGTGGAAGCAAACGGTGATGAGTTAATTACAACCAATCCAGCGATGGAGGTTGAGTTACAAATTAACCAGATTGAGGACATGATTGCCCAAGATATTGATGCCATTTTTCTAAATCCGGTTGACTGGGAAGGGATCAGACCTGCGTTGGTTATGTTAGAAGAAGCAGATATCCCGATTATTAATTATGATACCGAAGTGAAGGATTTTGAATATGTGACAGCCTATGTAGGATCTGACAATAAGAATGCAGGAAAAGTAGCAGGTGAAGATTTAGTAGAAAGGTTCCCAGAGGGTGGAGAAATAGCGGTTTTAGACAGTCCGACCATGAACTCGATTAATGATCGTATTGAAGGCTTTATGGAAGCAATTGAAGGACATAATTTTGAAGTTGTTGCTCAACATGATGCCAAAGGTGATTTAGAAACTGCGCTTGATATTACGGAAGATATTCTGCAGGCACACCCTGACATCATTGCGATAATGGGTGGGAATGATCCAACTGCACTAGGTGCCTTAGCAGCTGCAAAGTCCAATAACATACAGGATATTGCGATCTACGGTGTAGACGGTTCACCAGATGCAAAAGCTGCTATCGCAGAAGGTGGTCCATTTGTAGGTACAGGTGCTCAATCGCCGATTTCAATCGGAGAAATGTCTGTTGATGTAGCCTATCAAATCTTAAATAGTGAAGATTACGAAGAGAGAACACCGGTAGATACGTTTTTAATTAACGAAGAGAATGTGGAGGAATATGGGTTGGACAGCTGGCAATAAATCAATCTGGGTTCTACCAAACTATTGGGTTGTTGTCTATCCCCAAGTGTCAGACACTAGGCGACTTCATGAAATTGGTTTTAACCATTATTAGTGATTTCTCATGTTATAGCTATTGGCATTTCCACTGGGAACATAAACCAAGTTGCTAGGTTTTACAAATGTTGCAGTATAGGTATAAAGCGAAGGTCGCTCACTTCCACTCCTGTTGGAATCGTTTGGCCTGAAGATCCACTTTTACGAGCGGTTTTTGCTCTTAAAAGTTAGCTGAAGTGCAAACCTCACGGAAAGGGAAGTGGGCAGCAGAAGCGGTAGTTAAGTAGTTTATTTAATTCCATAATGGCTACTAGAGGAAGCGAAAATTTTAACAGTTAGTGATAAGGGTTGAGCGAATTTTGCTCGTTTTTTCTTAACAAGGTCTAGAAAAGAGGTGATGATATGAGTGCAGAGCTATTAAGTATGAAGCGAATCACCAAGTCATTTCCAGGAGTCAATGCATTAAAAGAAGTTGGATTACAGCTGGAGGCTGGTGAAGTGCATGCTTTGTTAGGAGAGAATGGTGCTGGGAAATCAACATTGATTAAAGTTTTAGGTGGAATCTACCAGCCGGATGATGGTGAAATTTTTGTTGATGGAAAGAAAGTGACAATAGAGAAGGTTACCGATGCTCAAGTAAATGGAATCAGTATTATTCATCAAGAAATTGTGCTCGTTCCTTATTTGTCGATAGCAGAGAATATTTATTTAGGAAGAGAACCGTTAACTAAAAGTGGTTTTATTGATATGGAGAAAATGATAGAGGATTCGAAAAAATATTTAGCAGAATTTGGTCTGGATTTGAATCCAAGAACGACCATTACAGAATTGACGGTAGCGCAACAACAAATGATTGAGATTATTAAAGCGGTATCATTCGAAGCGAAAATTATTGTTATGGATGAACCAACATCCTCCTTAACCGATAAAGAAGTAAAGGCATTATTCCAGACTATTCGCAGTTTAAAAAAGCAACAGGTAGGCATCATCTATATTTCCCACCGAATGGAAGAGTTATTTGAGATTACCGATCGCATTACTGTCATGAGAGATGGTGAATATGTTGGAACCGTTAAGACGAAGGAAACAACTCATGATCAATTAGTAGCGATGATGGTAGGGAGAAGCTTAAGTAATATCTATTATCGAGAAAAAGGTTGGAAGACTAGCGAAACAGTATTGGAGGTGCATCATCTATCCAAGCAAGGTGTCATCGAAGATATTAGTTTTGATTTGAAGAAAGGTGAAATTTTAGGTTTTTCAGGTTTAGTAGGGGCAGGAAGGTCAGAGTTAATGAGATGTATATTTGGTATTGATGACTATGATAGCGGGGAAATTCTGCTGAGTGGCAAGCATGTAAAAATTGAACAGCCTAATGATGCGATGAATCAAGGATTAGCATATGTACCGGAAAGCAGAAAGGATCAGGGATTATTCCTGTCTAAAGCAGTGGATTATAATATGTCGATAAAAATCCTTGATCAATTTATAAAAGGCTTGCGTGTAAACGATAAAGTCGAAAAGCAGCAGGTAGATCACTATATTAATGAATTAAATATCAAGACACCCCATGCGAAGCAGACGGTAAGGAATTTAAGTGGTGGAAATCAGCAGAAGGTATTAATATCTAGATGGCTTGCAACGAAACCTAATGTATTAATTTTAGATGAACCAACAAGAGGGGTAGATGTTGGCGCTAAGTTTGAAATCTACTCTATCATGCAAAAGCTAGTTGAAGAAGGTGTTTCGATCATTATGATTTCATCGGAATTACCAGAAGTTATTAACATGAGTGATCGAGTAGTGGTGATGTATAAAGGAAAAGTCGGAAATATTTTAGAAGGAAACGAAATCAAACAAGAGCAAATTATGTATTACGCTACAGGAGGTGGAGAAAGATGACTCCATTAACCTATGAAAATGGTAAAGAATCGATCTGGTTTAAAATCAGCCATGCTGTTACGGGTTTTGTTAGAGATAATATGGGGATTTTAATTGGATTAATTGTTTTATGTACATTTATTTCGATCATGAATCCTGATTTTTTGTCTTCTAACAATCTCATGAATGTATTAAGACAAACCTCTACCAACATGTATTTAGCGATAGCGATGACGATGGTCATTATTTTAGGTGGGATCGATTTATCGGTAGGCTCTATTATTGCGGTAACGGGCGTTGTAACAACGCTATTAATTGCAATGTTAGGTTTCCCTGTCTGGGCGGCAGTTGCAGCAGGATTATTAGTCGGCATGCTTTTCGGTGCATTTAACGGCTATGTAGTCGCCACTACGATAATCCCTCCTTTTATTGTCACCTTAGCGACAATGAACATCGCCAGGGGAGCAGCTTATGTTTTTAGTGACGGAAAACCGGTAAGAGTGATGTCAGATTCCTTCAATAACATTGGTTCTGGTTATATTGGCGGATTTCTGCCAGCTCCTGTCCTTTATTTAATCATTATTCTTATCATTGCTTATATCATAATGAATAAAACGAAACTAGGAAGATATATGTATGCGGTTGGTGGTAATCCGGAAGCAGCTAAATATGCCGGCATAAACATTAAGAAGATCAAGATCCTCGCTTATACTTTTAGCGGTCTGATGGCAGGTGTTGCGGGGATCGTTTTATCTTCGAGAATGTTCTCTGGCCAGCCGACAGCAGGTGACATGGCGGAGTTAGATGCGATTGCCGCTGTTGTATTGGGTGGAACAAGTATGACAGGTGGCTCAGGTAAGATTGGTGGAACAGTAATCGGTGCGCTTATCATCGGTGTTCTAAGCAACGGGCTCAATTTAATGGGAGTTAGCTCCTTTTGGCAATATATCGTAAAAGGTACGGTGATCCTTATCGCGGTATACGCTGATGTTATTAAGAAGCGGAATCAATTGTAAGTTTGTTCATACCGAAAGGGGGGAGTATTTTTGCGCAAGGGAGTTGCAATTGCTGGTACGGTAATGGTTGATGAAATTAAAACAGTAAATGGATACCCAGCTAAATCAGAATTAACGACGATTGAGCAAAGGAAACGGTCAATGGGGGGAGCTGTTTCCAACTGTTCATTATCTTTGGCTCATATAGATCCAACTCTTCCGATTGAAATCATTGCTTATTTTGGAGAAGACGAGAGAGGGCAATATTTGTATGAAGGTTTTTCAAAATATAACAATATCGATTTGAGTAAGGTTCAGTTTACGGGAGAAACCCCATTTACCGATGTTATCTTTGATGAATTCGATAAAACAAGAACCTTTTACACATTTAAAGGAAACTCTACTTCTTTTAATGAAGATGCTTTTCCATTATCAAATATCCATGCGAAAATTTTACATGTTGCTTATGTCCTGTTGTTAGATGCTTTAGATCAAGAGGATGAGCAATACGGGACAAAGCTTGCTAAACTATTATATCTCGCCCAAAAAGAAGGGATGCAAACTTCCATTGATATCGTAAGTGAAAATAAAGATAGATATGAAAAGCTAGTACCACCTGCATTAAAATATACGAACTACTGCATTGTGAATGAATATGAAGCTGGGAAAAGTACCGCAATAACATTGCGTGGACAGAATGATAGATTACTAGTGAACAATATAAAAAAAGCATTAACTAAGATGAAAAGCATGGGTGTACAAGATTGGGTAGTCATCCACGCACCTGAAGCTAGCTTTGGGTATAACGGGGAGGAATTTTATCGTTTACCATCTTTATCGATTAATAAAGATAGCATAAAAGGAACGGTTGGAGCAGGTGACGCGTATGCAGCTGGGATTCTCTATGGTGCGGAGAAAGGTTATTCATTATATGAGTCAATGAAAATCGCTACCGCTAGTGCTGCTTCCTCCTTGTTAGAAGAAGATAGTGCTTCCGGTGTGAAAGATATACAAACATTAAAAGAGATGTATGATAACTGGAAGAAACGTGAAGATGCTTTTCTTCTATAAGGGGGATAAATCATGTTAGTTACATTAAAAGAAAATCTGGAAATGGCGGAGAAAGGGAATTATGCAGTTGGTGCTTTTAATGTTCCTACTTTGGAAGCTGCCCGAGCAGCGCTGGAGGCAGCGGAGGAGTTAAAAGCTCCGATTATTTTGGCGCATGCCGAGGTTCATAATGAGTTAATGCCGCTAGAGTTTATTGGACCTATTTTAGTAGAATTAGCCAAAAAAGCAAGTGTACCGATTACGGTTCATCTGGATCATGGCTCTCAATTCGATTTAATCAAACAAGCGATTGATATTGGTTTCACCTCTGTCATGATTGATGCATCCCATTTACCTTTTGAAGCAAATGTAAGAGAAGTAAAGAAAGTGGTAGAATATGCAAGGAAACGAAATGTTTCGGTCGAGGCAGAACTGGGAGTGATGACAGATTCGACAATAGGTGGCGGTGAAAGCTATGACGATTCCGACAAAGGCGATGGTATTTATACCGACCCGGAAACTGCCAAAGTATTTGTAGCAGAAACAGATATTGATGCACTAGCTGCTGCGTTTGGCACTGTACATGGCATTTATTTAGAGGAGCCTAAGCTTGACTTTCACCGTTTGCAACAAATCTATAAAGGAACAGGTAAACCAGTTGTCATGCATGGTGGTTCCGGCCTTAAAGAAGATGACTATACTCAAGTGATCAATGCAGGGGTAAGGAAAATCAATTATTATAGCTATGCAGCTAAAGCAGGCGCAGAAGCAGTAAAGCATTATGTTAATCACAAGGAACATATTTTTTATCATGATATAACTGCGGTTGCCAAAAAAGCGATGAAACAAAATTATCAACGCGCTATTGAAATATTTATGAATTAATAGTAGAAAGCTTGCAAGCACGCCTAAACAGGGTGTTGCAAGCTTTCTTTTTATAAGTTAAGAAGTTATAAAATCAGTGCAATGACTGTGTTAAGCGAAGTAGTTATTTTGAAATGTTTTATGTTTACTTGCCAACGCTCTGACTAATTACTTCGCTTTCCACGGGCACGACCTCAACTAACTTTGCAAAGTGGATTTTCGGCTCGTGCTATTATTCCCGCAGGAGTCTCTGTAATTAGTCTCCGCTATGAGGAGTTGCAACAACTCTTGTCAGAAGTAATAGGTTGACTTTTTACAATGGACAAAGTGAACAATTGCTATTTGCCATAATAAAAGCAACCGTATTACTTCATGCTAGCGTTGTAGAGCAATACTTAGCGAAGGCCGCTCACTTTCACTCCTGTGGGAATTGTTTGACCTGAAGATCCACTTTTTCAAGCGGGTTTTGCTTGAAAAAGTTAGCTGAAGGACAAACCCCACGGAAAGGAAAGTGGGCAGCCGGAGCGGTGGTCAGGCTGTTTAAGTATCTCATAATGGATGCTAGAGAAAGGATAAATCTTTAGCTTTTAGTTATAAGGAAAGAGTGGTTTTGCTCAGATTTTCTTATTGTGAAAAAACCCCCTATAGTACTCATATTAATAGTATAATGGATTAAGCATTGTATGTCCGTGTGATAGCTTCAAATATTTCATTAACAACAGACTCCACACATTATTAAGGAGGATTTATATGCAAACTGTTGCTACAAGGAAACAAAGGATCATTGCACTATTGATTGACTGGTTATGTATCAGTGCATATCTCATCTTACTCTTCGGCATCATGCAATTAGTCTACCTGGTCGCTTTTAATGGAATTCCTGCATTTTCAAATTGGCAAACACAACTTATTGCAACGTTAACCTCTGTACTTCCAGTCATCATTCTACTTTCGATTCTTGAAGGCGGTTCTCGTGCTTCCACTTTTGGCAAAAGAATCAAAAAGATAAAAGTAAGTTATCCTGATTATCCCAAAATAAGAAGTACGGTACGCAATATTGCGAAATTTCTACCGTGGCAGCTAGGCCATATGGGAGTTATTCATGGAATGTATCATGATTTCAATTGGCTAGCCATGTTTTATATCAGTATCTCGATTTTTTTAGCATTTCTTTATATTATCATGGTCCTTGTACGTCAGGATCATCGTCATTTAGCAGATTTATTAGCAGGAACAACGGTAATAAAACAGTAAAAACCTTTAAATAGCGGATGCGGTGTATAATCAATCATAGTATAATGAGGGCGCAAAGGGTGATCGTTATGTTCGAAGGAGTATTTCAATATGAATAAAACATATTTTATGTGGATCGCTATTCATTGCCTTGTATGGCCATTAGCTTTTTGGGGATCGGGTTTGACTTTATCTTTACAACAGTTGTCCAGTTTCTGTTTGTTTTTGATTATCTTGTTCCTTTTCCCACTATTTGCAGACAAATCGCTTTTACAAACGATATTATTCAGCACACAGACACTGACACTGTTGCATATTTTTTACCCTGTAAATCAGGAATTCAATCCATATTTGTTACTTGTACAAGCGTTGGTACTTGCAGAAGCAGTTTTTAGATTATCATTGTTACAAAGTATGATTGTAATGCTGGTTCAATTTGTTGGGTTATGCTTAGTCCTGCTGCAAACTAGCCTCTCCACGAACCAATTAGCATGGGTCGTATTGTTTACCCTATTAACTATGATCGGATTATTGTACTTTCAGCTTGTAAAAAGACGGGAAATAGAGGTCAGGGAAAAGAACGATGCCTTATTAGATGAATATAGAAGGATGAAAAGGCAACTGGTTACGGAGGAAGAGCATGCCAGGCAGGATGAACGGATGCTGATAGGGCATGAAATTCATGACTCTGTTGGTCATAAACTAACTGCTTTGTTAATGCAATTAGAAGCCTTTCGTATAACTGCGAGTGAAAAAGATCAAGAAAAGGTCGAAAAATTGAAAGAACTTGCCGAACAAAGTTTGGAAGAAACAAGGCGAGCTGTCAAATCTTTTAAACAAACTGAAGTAGGTGGTTTACAAGGTCTCATCCGATTAATTCGCAAGTTAGAAGTGGAAAGATTTATGAAAATCAATTTTTCGGTAAAGCACGGAGCATTTGCCGCATCATTGACAGGTGAACAGTCATTTGCGATTTACCGTGCTGTACAAGAGGCACTAACCAATATTATGAAGCATAGTTCTACAAGAGAGGCTCACATCTCTTTTGAAACACCGGGGGGAAGTATTTTTCGCTTTGAAGTGATGAATCCTGCAAAAACGAGTCCTTTTTTTGAAGAGGGGTATGGATTAAAAGCGATGCGAGAACGTTTGGAAAAAGTGGGCGGTTCCTTAGATATACATCATGATGAGCGGCAGTTTGTAGTAAGCGGCAGTATTCGATTAACGAAAATGGAGAGGATAGAATGATAAAGGTTTTGTTAGCAGAGGATCAGGTGATGGTACGACAAGGGTTAAAGGCAATGATCGAAACGGATGAAGAAATCGAAGTAACAGGAGAAGCGGATAATGGTAGACAAGCTGTAGCGTTGTGTGAAAAACAGTTATTTGATGTTGCGGTGTTAGATATTCGCATGCCTGAGATGGATGGAATAGAAGCGGCAAAAGTATTACGCTCCCGTTTCCCTCATTTGAAAATATTAATGCTGACAACGTTTGATGATAATCAATATATTATGGATGCGTTAAAAGTGGGGGTTAGCGGTTATATGTTGAAGGATGGAGATACCGAATCACTGATACGCTCAATTAAGAGTGCAATAAAAGGAGGACTTTCCCTCCAAGATCAGGTGGCGGCAAAAGTGGTCCCGGAGTTACTGAAAACCGAAAAACAAGAGTCAATTGATCCAACGTTAACACCGAGAGAAAGAGCGATCCTGAAATGTATTGGAGAAGGGCTGAATAATAGAGAGATTGCAGAACGATTGGGGCTTTCAGTAGGTACAGTAAAAAATCAAACCAGTCAAATATTAGACAAACTAGCATTACGAGATCGGACTCAATTAGCAATATATGCTATTCGCCACCGTCTAGTATGATTGCAGAAAAAATGACTAAAGTAATATATGCAAGAAGAGTTAATGACCAGGGTCAGTAGTGACTTTGGTCTTTTTCATTTACGATAGATAGTAAGAAAGGGAAAAAAGGAGGAAAATACATGCTTGAAACGATAAATGTTAGTAAGTTATTTAAGGGAAAAAAGGCGGTACAGGACGTTAATTTATATCTTGATAGAGGGGAATCAGTTGGTTTGTTAGGTCCGAACGGTGCCGGTAAATCTACAACGATTTCCATGATATCGACTTTGATCAAGCCGACTTCCGGTGAAATAAAGCTGAATGGAGTCAATACCGTAAACAAACCAGCAGATATAAGAAGAGTATTAGGGGTGGTGCCTCAGGAATTAGCTCTCTATCAAGAGCTTTCTGCTTATGAAAATCTAAAATTTTTTGGCTCGATTTATAAATTGAAAGGCAAGGAATTAGAGAACAGGATTCAATATGCACTGGAAATTGTCGGGTTGAAGGATCGTCAAAAGGATTTAGTGAAAACTTTTTCCGGAGGGATGAAGCGAAGAGTCAACATTGCTGCTGCATTGTTGCATAAACCGCAAATATTAATTCTTGATGAGCCGACAGTCGGCATTGATCCACAATCAAGAAATCATATTTTAGAAACGGTACGATCATTAAATGAAACAGACGGTACAACGATTTTATATACGAGTCATTATATGGAGGAAGTTGAACAGCTTTGCGATCGAGTTTACATTATGGATCATGGCGAGGTGATTGCGGCAGGCAGTAAAGCGGAGCTACTCAGTATTTTATCGTCTGAAGATACGATCAAGCTGGAATTAAGCATGATCGATGAAATTTTTGTGGAAAAGATAAAAAAGCTGGAAGGTGTTCGTAAGGTGGAAGCAGCTAGTTCGCAGCTTAAGGTCATAGCAAAGAAAGGAAGTAATTTGATCAGCGAGCTTGTCTATTTAGCTGACAGTCATCAAATTCAATTGCTCAATTTTCAAACAGAGTCACCTAGTCTGGAAGATGTTTTCCTTCATCTAACTGGTAGGACATTGAGAGATTAAGGAGGTGTAATCGTGGGAAGTTTTATCAAAAAGGATTTATTTTTATTTTTACGTGATCGTAAAGAACTAGTAGTCGCGCTTTTGCTTCCGATTGTGATCATTTTTGTCCTTAATCTTGCCTTTGATGGATTGTTTGACAGTGATGAGGAAGCCATGCTCGATATACACTTGGCATTAGTTAATCAAGATAATCAGGAGAATGTAACGGAATCATTACAGGAAAAGTTGATTGAAGAGGGATCTTTTGACGAAATGGAAGCTACTGCAATTGCAGAACAAGCTAGCTATGCAGATCCGGTAGAAGCTTTAGCCAATTTTCTTGAGAGTGAAGATTTACAAAATTGGGTTACCATACACGATTTAGATGAAGCTGAAGCGATAGATCAAGTCGAACAAGGTGAAATCGATGGAATGTTAGTAATCCCGAATGACTTTACAGTTGAAAGTTTATATGCGGCTTTCACCGGAGAACCGCCGGCAGTTTCACTTGCTTATAAAATGGAAGAAGAAACGGCTAACAACGGGACAATGTATGACATCATTAACGGTTTTATTGATAATTTGAATTATCAATTTGCCATGCAGCAGATCGCTGGTAGTAATGAAGTGGAAGTAGTACAACCACAAGGCGGTGTGGAGCAGTTAGGTGAAGGAGAAACGTTTACAATGTCCCAGTATTTCACGCTTGCAATGGGAATCCTGTTTGCATTATTCCTTTCCATTACGGTAGCGGCTAAAACTGGTGAAGAAATCAGACAACAAGTTTTTGATCGAATTTTAGTAACGAATAGTCATCCTATGTTATTTTTGATCGGGAAAATGGTATCAACATTTATTTTAGCATGGTTGCAAATCAGTATCGTCTTTGGTTTAGCGCATTTGATATTAGATGTATTTCCTGGTCGTTCCCTCGACTTTTGGCTAGGAGTTGCTGTGATTACTTTACTGTTTGCTTTAGCGGTTGCAGGTTTAGCGGCGGTATTCACTTCTATTGCTTTACAAATGCACAATATAGATGCTGCCAACGGTGTGTTTAATGTGATAGCAATGGTATTAGCAGTCCTTGGAGGTAACTTCGTGCCCATTTATGTATTTCCGGATTGGATGCAAAGGGTTAGCGAATGGACACCAAATGGCTTAACTCTGTCAATGATGATGGAGTGGCTTCAATACCAACAAGTATCGTCTTTAATAATGCCTAGTTTAATGCTAGTTGGCTTTTTTGTATTATGTACGTTAGTTGGATTGGCGATGTATCCTAAAAGGGGGGGAGCAAAATGAAGTCTGTTTTGTGGGCACAATTTTCTAAAGATAAACGAAATCCAATTTTAGTTCTTGCATTGATTATGGGAAGTATCCTTGCGACCCTCTTTTTTTCGGGGGGGATCCAAACGCCTACCAAGGTGGTTATTTTCAGTGAGGAAGATAATGCGGAGGAGATCGAAAAAAAATGGGAAGATCGCTTAAATGTAGATAATTCCTTCGAGTTTGTTGTCACAGATCCTGATCAAGCACGTGAGGAAGTTCGTGATGGTAATATCGATGTGGCGGTTCAATTAATGGAGATGGACTATCGATTGTTAGTTATTTCTGAGCTTCCGACAGTTTCGATGGTAAGGCAACATGTGGATAAAGTATTTCAACAGGAAGCACAAATTAGCTCACTGATTGATGCTACAGGAGATGAGAACATCAGAAGTGAGATCGAAAATTATTTAGCAGATGCGCCTGTACAAATCGAAGCACAAGGATTGGATAGTGAAGAGGTGCCAAGTTATAACATGAGTATTCAGCTTATGTTTGCTTTCACCTTTCTGATTTCTATGTTTCTTGCAGGATTTAAAGTCAATAATGTCACGAATGATAAAGTTTCAGGTGTATGGAATCGGATGATTTTGTCACCGATCAATAAATCGAGTATGTATATCGGCTATATTTTGTACAGCTTTTTGGTGACGATGTTTCAAATTGTCGTAGTTCTGATTGTCTTTAAGTATGTGATGAATTATGAGTTGGGTGATAACTTGTGGACACTAATCATCATTTCTGCACTCTTTACCTTCAGCATGATCAGTATTGCGATGTTGTTAACTGGCCTTGTAAAATCACCAGAGCAATTTTACGCTATCTATCCATCCATCATCCCGCTTATTCCATTAATTAGTGGAGCGTATATGATGCCGGGTACAATCACAAACAAAGTGTTGCTGTTTATCGGAGATTTATTTCCAATGGCACACGCAATGGATGCAACGATGTCAGTTATTTTCTATGATGCCAACTTCAATGAGATTTTAATGCCGCTATTAATCATGCTCCTTATTGGGATAATAGCCATGGGGATTGGTGTAAATCTTATCGAGAGGCGTGGAGGGAGTACAGCTACAAAGTAAATGAACTTTTTATCCAGGGACCAGAGGATCTCTTCTGAGGATATCCATCTGTCTTCCCTGGATATTTCTATTTCTTCCCTGGAAATAATTAATTATCCAAGGAAGAGAAATACAGTTTCATTCGTAAATATAGGAGATGACCTCAATAGCTTGATCAATAGTTTCAACGGTTACATTCGCTTTGTTGGAAAGCTCTTTTAATGGATGTATAAGTGAATCTGGTCTGACAATAATGGTAGGTATGTTCATTGCAATCGCAGTACTTGCGTCCATTGCGGTATTCCATTGTTTATATTTATCCCCGAAAAGCGCAATCACGATATCAGATTTTTTCATTAAGACTTGTGTTCGAAAATTGTTTATATCTGATGCTGCATCGTCTTTATAAAGCTTATCAGGTTGTTCACCTAGAATATCCTCGCCAACATTGTCTGAACGATCATGATTTGTTTGAGGACCTACAAAAGTTAAAGGAAGTCCTTTTTCTTTGGATTTTTGCTCTACCTCTTTTCTCCAATCATCATGAATCTGTCCTGCTAAATAAACAGTTAGCTGCATATGTAATCCCCTCTCTTATTTTTATTACTTTCATGATATAAAAAAAGGGTTCCATTTTCAAAAATAGAATACTAGTGTATGTCTACTGAAGTGATTGTTAACTTATGTTAAATTATATGTTAACATTTTAATAGGAAATAATTAGGAGGATTTAAATGTGAAAGGTAAAATCAGAGTCATTATCACCCTTGTAAGTAGTTTGATTATTTTGGCTGCAGGTTTATTTAGACTACTGACCGAGTCACTTGAGTCAACACCCTTAGTTGTAGCATACATCTTTGTTTTTACTTGATTAATTGGAGCTGTTGCAAACGGAATAATCTTAATGAAGCAACCGAGTTCTTGATAAATTCCTTGTGAGATATTGGTTTGGTAAGAGAGATAGCTCCTAGTCTCTCGCTAGGAAATGAGATTGAAGGGTGGTTATGCGAAAATGATAATGAATATAGTACTTGGAGTCGGTGTTGTTTTACTATTATTATTTTCATTTGTAGTTTATAACAGTTATAAGAATAGGTGATTTTTAGAATGAAGGGAGAAGGATAATGTCTCCAAATAAATCTTTTAACGATGTCATAGAGCATAAACAGAAAGTCGAAGGAGCTCCTATAACTAGAGGTGGTC
The DNA here is from genome assembly GCF_010994055.1 of Gracilibacillus thailandensis. Lineage (NCBI taxonomy): Bacteria > Bacillati > Bacillota > Bacilli > Caryophanales > Bacillaceae > Gracilibacillus > Gracilibacillus thailandensis. Next base: position 20,577 of record NZ_WJID01000042.1, read on the forward strand.
GCCTACCACTTCCTATTAAAATAATCGGGTATTTCCTATTCGGTGGAATGGCGATTATGATCGTATTAAGCATGATTGCCAATTATATATTTTAAAAAGGAATCATTTTCAAGATCAAGGAGTGTGGATGATGGAGACACCAAAACATATCGTTTCGGCTTCTGCCTGTGTTTTAAATGATAAAAATGAGATTTTGTTAGTGAAAAGCCCAAAAAGAGGATGGGAAATGCCTGGAGGTCAAGTAGAAGAGGGAGAATCAATAAAAAACGCCGCAATTAGGGAGACAAAGGAAGAGTCAGGTATAGATATTGAAATAGAAAAATATTGTGGCATGTATCAAAATGTAAGTCGTTGTATTTGTAACGCATTGTTTTTAGGAAAAGTGATCGGTGGAGAATTAACAACTAGTCTTGAAAGTTTAGAGGTAGGTTTCTTTCCTATTAACCAAGCACTTGATATGGTTACATGGCATACTTTCAGAAATCGAATCGAGTATTGTTTAAATGATCATCTTCATCCATTTTTTGTGGAATGTTGAATTAGACGATTACTGGACGGGGCGTCTTTTTTTACTTTAAAGGAGAGGTGAAATGATGAAAGAAAAAGTGAAGGAAGTTTTCAATCAACTCGCTAATGTTTATGAACATAACGTGGATACAACAAGAAATTATCAGACTAATAAGTCAATCTAATTAATTAGGAGAAAACATAATGATAAGTATCATCATCTCATATATTTTTTTAGGTATATCACTTTCTGCGCCGGTTGGTCCAATTAATATTGCGCAATTTAACAAAGGAATTCATCATGGCTTTCTAAATGCATGGCTTGTTGGCATTGGTGGGATGTTAGCTGATGTCCTATTTATGTTCATCATTTACTATGGTCTTGCAGACTATTTGACGACTCCTATTCCAAAATTATTAATGTGGACTTTAGGTTGCTTAGTTCTCATTTATTTGGGATATGAGAGTATTCGTGATTCCAAAAAGAAGATAACACTTGCTGAGAGTAATCAATATGAACCTCCGATAAAGTCATTTGTAACGGGCTTTTTACTGGCAGTTTCGAATCCATTAAATATTATTTTCTGGATTGGTATATATGGATCGGTTTTGACAGAGGCAGTACATACAATTGGAAAGCAACAGGCACTTCTGTACAGCGGTGCTATATTTATCGGAATCATGATTTGGGATGTTTCCATGGCGGCAATAGCCCATTTCAGCCGCAAAAGAATTAATAATACAATCATCAAATGGATTTCTATCATAGCTGGCATTGTATTATGGATATTCGGATTAAACTTTGGCTATCAGGCTATCATCACTTTTATGGATATTTATTAAATGAAACGAGTGCAATTTCGCAATAAAGGAGCGGGATTTCGCAATAAACAATTGCAATAATGATAAAAAGTTAACTCTTTACGCGGAAATCTGTTCATTTGCATGGACAGATTTCCCTGTTAATTCCGTTTTACAGGGAAATCTTATAGTTTTATTTTGCAGTTTTCCTCGTAAAACTAATGGTATCTCAGTTGATTCCGGACGCATTCTAATAATATCTGATCCAACTGTAGCTAATTGCTGAATATCTTTATTTCTTTTGGAAGTTGGTCTGATGCGTTAGGTACTTTGCGTGGAGTGTATTCCACTAAATCAGAAGAGTATATATTGATGATTACTTTACCATCAATAGCCTTAGAACGAATTAGCAAAGGTTGATTATAATTATTTTTGAATGTGAAATCAGGTCCGTACCAGCTAACTGTTGCATCACGTCCAGGTGGAACATAAGGAACTTTCCTGCTATGAGAATATCGCTCGATAATTTCTACTCCTGCACGATCAACAGCATTAAATAGAGTGGAGGACACTTGGCAAATCCCCCCGCCGATACCTTCTGTTAATTCCCCTTTCACTATCTCGGGAGCAGGCAAATATCCTTTTTCTTTCGTTCTTTTTCCAACCACTTCGTTAAAAGAAAAGGTTTTACCGGGAAATACAACATGATTATTAATTGCTTCCGTTGAAAGAGAAATATTATGAGATCTTTCTTCATTATTTGCATTAAAATAGGTAATATATTGCCCTATTTGTTGCGTTCGAATATCGGCGAGTAATTCACTGTCCACTCTGGGATGCAATTTAAGTATTGGTGCTTCTATTCGGATAACATCCTTTTCGAAAAAATTGGTGTAAAACAGTTCTTTGAATTTTTGGCGGTGTAATGCATATCCCTCTTGACCAGGGACAATTACTCCATCATCGTCGATCGTTGCATCTACAGGTTCTTGCGAGATTTTTTCACCAAGTTCTTTTGTAAACTCGCTAAACTTAGAATCATCGATTAGCGGATCGTCTAAATAGGGAACCAGCAAATCAGTTCGATTGATACTCGCAATTGGATCCCCTTTGTACGTTACCACCAAGTCATACGAAACACTGGTTTGAGTGAAAAGTAAAAATAAGATTGTTAAATAGGTCATTTTCATCTGCTAGTTGCCTCCTAACTTTAGTATGTTTCAGAGGCATGATTTCATGTGAGAAATAATGAAATGTATTTCTTTTAAGCTTGAAGGACATACAGATAGGGAGCTAAAAGGAGGATACTACAGACTTACATTTTGACCACTTTCACAAAAAAACAGTGAGGGTTTTGACCCTCACTGCTCATAGTCTCATATTATCGTTGTTCCAGTTTTGCAATACGATCTTCTAGTGGTGGGTGAGAAGACATTAATGCCATCATGCCACTTTTTCCACTGATTTTCATCGTTTGGATTGCGGAATCGTCGGTACGATCATCGATTTTTGCACGATCAACATACATTTTTAGCGAGCGTAAAGCATGCGCCATTTTGTCACGTCCCGCTAGGTCAGCTCCACCACGGTCAGCATGATACTCTCGATGTCGTGAGTAGGCACTGACGACAAAGCTTCCAAGAATAGAGAATAAAATTTGGAAGACAATTATCGCTACAAATTGTACGATCCATTGAATTTCTGAACGGACAAAACGCGATACGATAATGGCTGCGATTCGGGAGAAGAACACGACAAATGTGTTAACAATACCTTGTAAAAGCGTCATTGTTACCATGTCGCCATTTGCAACGTGTGCTACTTCGTGCGCGACAATACCTTCTATAGCATCGTCATCCATTGTGTCTAACAGTCCTTGAGAAACAGCAACCAGTGAACGTTTTTTCGTTGGGCCAGTCGCAAAAGCATTTACTTCTCTGGATTGATAGATCCCAACTTCCGGTGTGTGTGCTAGTCCAGCAGCACGGGATAATCTCTCTACCTTTTCATATACGGCACGTTCTTGAGCTGATCCTGGGCGGCTTGGGTCAATTACTTTTACTTTCATCATCATTTTAGCCATCCAACGGGACATAGCTAGTGAGATGAATGCACCCGTAAAACCAACCACCAAACTAAAGACCATGAGAGTAGTATAGTTGATAGTTCCCCCACTATAATAGGAACCACCAAGATTTGTGTATCTAGTGATTACTGACCAAACAATAACAATCGTCGTCATCACCAAGATATTTGTCAAGATAAATAATAACAAACGTTTACCCATTTCTTAACCTCCAATTTGGTTCGATACTCTCTTTATATAATACCATATTTTCATCCATAGGAGATAGTTGTGATGTTTTGTTAATGTTATTTCACAGTGAAGGAAAGGAAAGCTAACGAGATTTCTTTCAATAAAGATTTTGCTAGCTTTTTTACAATGAGATATTCACTTTGTCCTACGCTTGGATAGAGTGCTGAATTAATAGTGGTATTTTTTTTAATGCGGTTATTTCTTCATGTTTTAATTTTATTAAATACTGCATTGGAGGAAGTAAGGTAAACATAAAAGAACCTGGGAGCGGGACTTCCGTAATGATAATATCCCTTCCGTTTTGTTTAATTGCTAATTGTTCCAAGTCTAACTGTTGAATAACGTTTTTTAGCCGATAGTTTTGGTTAAGCAATTGACAAAAGGAGTGTGAGTTTTGGTCAGACACCCATTTCTTCTTTCGATAATCCCAATGTATAGCGATAGGTTTGTCAGAAGTATCGCTAATTGTAAAACTATAATTTATCGTGAACTTGTAGATTCTTGTTAATAATCTTTTATCTAATATAAATCGAAACAGCCACTTCTTTTCCGCCGAAACGTTATATTTCCAAGATAATTTTACTGGATCTGTAACTGGCAAATTAAAAAGAAGAAATATCTCTTTGAAATGCTTACTAGCCCTTCTTTCAATATTCGTAAACATGTACATCCTCCTTTTTTGATTAGATTCCTTTCACATCATGGTCTAATAAAAACTCGTCATGGAACTCTTCCTCCACACTGACTTTTTGAGTTTTTTCTTCTATTGGCACTGGCTCAAACAGTGGTTGTTGTTTGTATTTCAGCCAAATAAATGCATAAGAACATATACCAATAAGAAAGGAACCAGCAATAGTATAGATTTGTATTTTTACTGCCAGATCCGGATGAATGGTAAAGATCATATAGATACAAGCGACAATTCCTATTATTTGTGTATATGGATAAAAAGGAGATTGGAACGGTCTCTCCAAATATTTGTATCTTTTTCTTAGTATCATAACATCTATTTGAGCAATAATATAAGAAATTAACCAAGTTGTACATGCGGACAAAACAAGTATGTTTAATGTGGAGGCACCTATTTGAAATATAAATAAAGGTAAGCTGAAAAGGACATATACAGTAATAATACTCACCCATGGTGTACGGTATTTCGGATGTAGATAGCTGAAAATTTGAGGTAATAATCCGTCACGTGCTAATCCGTAAAACATTCGAGGAACAGCTGCAAAATTGGAATTAATCGAGCTAGCTGCAGCTAAAATAGTTACGATAATCATCATAGTAGTTCCAAAATCACCTAACATTGCACCAGCACCATCAATTTGTGGTGTACCGGAGTTTGCTAAAATACTAGGATCGATATAGTGAATGATTGCTTGCCCGAATAACATATCTGCAACAAAAATTGATAGTAAGCCGAAAATCATCGCTCTCGGGATGTTTTTATTAGGATTTTTAACCTCTTCTACCATTGGTACCACAAATTCAATACCGATGAATAACCAGATTCCCATTGCTAGAGACTGGAATACGGTACTCCATCCAGATGGGTTAAATATTGTGTCAATGCGTTCAGTAGTGGTGAACATGTCAAAAGCACCCAACAAACCAAGTACAGATAATGTGATCATAATGCCAAGTGTTAATACAACTTGAATCGAACCAAAAATTTCTACCCCTAACAAATTGACAATTAAGAAACAGGTTAACAAAATAATTGCAATTAATGTTGTGTTGATGTCAGGAAAAAGTGTTTGGGTTGCAAAACTTGCAGTTAATGTCTCTGCTGCCCCTACAGTTGCAACAAGTACGAAATAACCAGATAACACGGCGATAATCGACATGAATTTACCCATTGCTACTGACGTGTAATCTCCTATCATACCTGCCCCAGGTAGAATAGAGGCCAATTCTGCATAGGATAAAGCGATAATAATACTGATCACCATTGCAAGAAAAGTAGAAACAATAAAAGCTGGTCCAACTAACCCCATACTGTTACCAAGCGTAACCATGGTAGACCCTGCAACTACTAAACCTGTAGCAGTTGCATAGGCTTGCCAAAAACCTAATTTTCTTTTTAATTCAACCATAAGTATTGTCCCTCCATTGTTATTCAATAACTTCTAGTGATTGTGCAGTTGTAAGATTACTTTTCTCTGTTCTAAATGAAGTTAAAATCCAGTGTAAACTAATCATAAATACAAGAAATACTATAGCCATAAGTCCAAGAAAAGCTTGCGAATTAGCAGTCATATGAATCATTTCTCCTGTCATTGCTCCCATGACACCACCCATCACACCTTCAGCCATTCCACCCAAGCTTGCAATTGGATGGAAGGCTATACCGACGACAAAACCAACAAGTAGACCGAATAATGTGGCCACTATCGATGAAGTAACTAAGTCATGCATAAACAGGATACCAAGTACTATTCCAAAACATAGGGAAGAAATCATGCTTACAGTCATAATGATAATGTGAACGTGAGAAGATGAGTTTTGAATCAAATCTTTTAATCGGATAATCCTAGCAATAGTCAAAGTACTTAAAATGGTAATGATGAGTAAGCTAACAATTAACATTTATTTGAATCCTCCTTATGAACATGATGAATGGTTGCAGTTGCCCTTTGGTTTGGAAGGTGGTACGTCAATCGAAGGGTTTTGTTTGAAAAATCCAACAGGTTTTAGAGAAAAACCCATATATGCGGTAGGCATAACCGGCCAATCTTCAGGTCGAGTGATATGGTGATGTCCCATTGTATACCAGACAACAATGTCTTCATTGTCAATTGAACGATTCTTTTGAATCCATTTTGGTAATCCTTCCCCACCTTTATGTTGATTGGGATAATCACCTGCAGCATATTTTTCTCCTTGGTCATACTTCGTTACCCATAAATGATGGCCCATAAAGCCTGCTCGTTTCATGATACTGGCATTCTTGTGTGCGTAAGGAAATGCATTTTCACCAGTAAACAGTTTGTATCCGACAGGTTCACCAACCCAATTTTTCTTATTAGGGTTAATTACCTTCCAATATCGTGCTGTTTCTAGGTTAATATCTCGCATAGCTTCTTTTTCTGTTTTTAATGTATTAGATTTTGCAATAAATGCATTACCATATGGATTATGTTCGCCTGATTCATCACTTTCAGTATTTACTTCTACAACGGAGTTTTTGACGCCGTCCAACATCATATCCAAGCGCATGTTAAAGAAATGTTGGTGATTTGGTCCGTCTAATTGTGGAGCAAGTAAGTTTCCATAAGTTGATTTTTCACCAGGTGAAACGGCCTTTGTATGCAGAATTCCTGTCAATTTCACTTCAAATTCTATATTTCCATCTTGATAAAAATACCAGAAAAATCCGTATTCATAGTTTCCGACAGTAGAAATACTTGATAAAGCTAGTCTTCTCGAACGTCGTACATCCACTTTTTCTGTACGGAAGTCTGTGTGTTTCCAAAGTATTCCGTAATCTTCTTCGTGCAAACAAATGGCATTAGGGATAGTAGAAGGGTTTCCCTTGCTATCTGTTAAGAATGCATCAAAGTATTGAATTTCGCCTAAACAGTCACAACCAAGAGTTAATGAATTAGCAAGCATACCAATTCCATACTCCCCAACATCAAAAGCATTGTTACGGTTAACAGGTTCGCCTGGGTCTCCGTAAGGAACTACCATTTCTGATAAAGAAGCACGATAGAGAATAGGGCGTTCTTCACCTTCATCATTGTAGCTTACGGTGTGTAAAACAAGTCCTTCTCGAGGATTGAAGCCAAAGCGTATTTTCCATTTTTGCCATTCTATTTCATGACCGTTAATAGTAAAACTAGGTCCTTCTGGTTGAATGATTTCTAGAGGTTTTATGTCATCGCGGAGTTTTTCGATACTTTCCGCAGTATATTTGCCGTCATTTGCAGGAAGGGGAATGATGTCATGGTCCACCACTTTGATGACTTCCATTTTGTGTAAGTCTACAAATGCATGTAAACCGGAAATTGGACGTGCATACCCGTTATCATATTTATCTGTTTTTAACCAACAAATTGTTCTAGCGATTCGTTTTCCTTCTTCTTCTTCTAAACCAAAATTACCAGCACTCCACGGGTCACACATTACAAGATCAAAATCCTCAATTCCTCTCTTTCGGAAAGCTTCTTGCATTTCTGGATCAGCTTTAACAGCTTGTTCACATTCAAGAAATTCATCAGCCATAATGCCAGGCTGCACATCAGGAATATGCTCCCACTTTAGAATGGATTCTTTATCAATGGACACAATGGCCTCATAAGTTTTTTCTTCTTTATTGTCCAATAAAATGATGAATGCTTTACGGTGAATGGGATCTCCTTTTTTAAAGTTTAATACTGTTTCTTTAGAAGGCTCATATAATGTCACACTGACGAATCGAAAACTGTCATTGATTTTCTTTTCTTTTTTTACTACTGATGTAGCAAGGGCAATTTCTGCTGTATTCAATGGCTCTAGAGGATGGTTCACTTTTGTTATTGTAGTGGTCATTAAGATTCTCCTTTTCTAAATATTTGTACAACATTTAAGTTGTTAATATTTATTGTAGATAAGAAGTGATAATATGTATTGCACAAAACGGAACTTGTTTTCATATTGAATCACTGATAATCGCTTTCATTATGAAAATAGCAAAGATTGCATGAATGGGGAAAGTGTTAAATCTTCTCTCGAACTAGTTATATTACTGTTAGATGTTCTTACGGGTTCATAGATAAATACAAAATTTTTCTCTAATTTAAAATATAACTTCAGAACTTATAAGGGGGAATAATAAGATGATGAATGGAGAAAGGTCTATCGAAGCGATTCCTTATATACAACCCCACTTTAACCACGACACAAAGAATTATCAAGAATATTTAAGGTATTATAATAAAATGCCGCTCCTTTATTATCAATTCACAATGGGGGAGGGGGGACAGGATCATTTACCTGCCATTCCAGATGGTTGCTTAGATATTATCTTCAAACTTTCTTCAAGTATGCCTTCGATTAAAGTGTATGGAAGTTTATTATTAAGTAATTTAGTGCCATTTGAAGAAGGTGTGGCATACTTTGGTATTCGCTTCCCACCTGGTTGTACTATTACTTTCCAAAAAATAAAAATGGAAGAATATGTTGAAAATGTAATCGATTTAGACATGATTATGAAAGTGGAAGAGAAAGTATTAGAATTGCTGTTAGAGGATTCTACGTTTGAAAAAAGAGTGATATATGTTGAAGAAACGATAGTTAAATCTATCCTAGCAGAGCACACATCTAGTCCGTTAACAAATCATTTAATTAATGAAATTATAAAATCTAAAGGAGGGAAACCTATTCATCAACTGGCACTTGAAACTCATTACTCAGATAGATATATACGACAAAAAATCTCCGAGCGCTTAGGTATCTCTCCAAAAAATTTTAGTAGAATAGTTCGATTTCAAAATGCTTTAATAATGCTTCAACAGGGTTTTCGGATAGAAGACATCATATATGAAAACAATTACTATGACCAAGCTCACCTAATTCATGAATTTGAAAACTTCGCTTATATAACTCCGACAGATTATACCAATTACTTACAACATAAAAGGACTATATAACAAATAAAAATTTGCACTGTTTGCTGATAATAAATAAAGGCTTATCAAAAGGAGATAAGCCAAAATCAATTACTTCAGTAAAGACTCCGCTCCATCGATATATAGTTCTGTCCCTGTAATATGACTAGATTGATCGGAAGCGAGGAAGGCCACTAGGTCTGCGACTTGCTCTGGCTTTCCTGGTTGATGTTCTAATGGTTTATCTCCTTCAGGGTACTCAACGGGGATATTAATCTTATCTAGTTCGGGTGTTTTCTCCGTGTTTTTACCGATATTAGTTTCAATCGCACCAGGACAAATAATATTGACTCTTATTTTATCAGCAATAGGCGAGAAGACTCCCACCTCAAG
>NZ_WJID01000043.1:0-58697 GCF_010994055.1 Gracilibacillus thailandensis
TCAGCTATCAAAAGTGGCGATTACCCAAGAAGCCCCCACATCAAGCAAACCCGTAAGGGTGGTAAGTGGTGGGAGTAGTTCACCAAATTTACTACCACAGTATGAATTACTGTGGTATTTTAGTTCTGTATACATAATTTGAACTGATTTGTAACTTTTCGCTATGATTTTCGACAAATAGAATAAGGTGAGGGGGTCTTGACGTGAAGACCACTTTTGAGGAACTATATGATAAATATCATCAGGATTTATTTCAATATATATTTTATATGGTAAAAGATAAACAACAAACCGAAGATATTGTTCAGGAAGTTTATATCAAGGTCTTACGTTCATATCAACATTTTAAAGGAGAAAGTTCGGAAAAGACATGGCTCTTTTCGATTGCCAGGCATGTTACTTTTGACTATTTTCGCAAATTAAAGAGAAAACGAAATAAATTTTTAGAATTCTTTAACTGGGGAGAAGAAGGGGAGCAACTTCAGTCGGGTCATCATGCGCCGGAAGAATACGTGTTGTTAGATGACCAAATGAAACAGATTTATACCTGTATGGAACATTGTAGCTATGATCAAAAACAAGTAATTATATTACGTTTTATCCAAGACTTTAATATAAAAGAGACGGCAGAAATATTAGATTGGACTACCAGTAAAGTAAAGACTACTCAGCATCGTGCGCTTAAAGTCCTGCAACAATGTATGATGACCTCGTTGAGAGAGGAGGAAGGCGATCATGAAGAATCATAAGTCAAATGATGAACAGTTAAAAGAACAGCTACGAAAATTACCAAAAATAGAAGATAAGCGTACTAAGGAAGAGGTTTATCAGCAAATTGAAGCACAAATGAAGCAAGATAAACCATCTTCTCGAAAGAAGCGGTCATTTATATGGGTTCCGCTGTTTGCTACTGTTTGTGCAGCATTGTTAATTTTCGTGATTATACAGGGGCAGGATTTTTCAGGGAGTTATGATCAATCAACTTCTGAAATGGCTGATGATTCAGACATGAATACTTTTGATAATGCTAATGATGAAGCATCAACCGCAGAAGAATCTCGAGAAGAAGACATTTTTAATAAAGCGGAAATGCAGGACAATATAAAAGAAGAATATCGTTATTTACTTGACATGGAAGATATACAAGGTGCTAGCCATATGGCGTTTTTGACAGAACAAGGCCAACATATCATACCGATTACGATTTTGCATAGTAACTTTTCTTATAATCAAATTAACGAATATATCGATTTAGAGGAAAACGGCTTGTATGATATCGGAATACGAGAGATACAATTTCAAAGAGATAACCAAAAAGTAATTGCAACATTTACAGATTCCTTTGAATTGCAACCTAGTGGAAATAATTACAGCAATTTCAAAAAGGTGCTAGCTTATATGTTTCGACCATTAGGGATGAAGGAAATTCAATTTGAGAATCACCATCCTATCTTAAATGAAGGAGATAATAGTAATAACCTTGTTCCTCTAAGTCCTATCCAGCAAGTACCTTATAAAATATATCAGGGTAATAATGGGTCAGAATGGTTGGCTGCCAAAACCGATGAGATATTTAAGACATTAACTGCAGCGTTAGAAGAAATGAAAATAGCGGAACCAGCATTCAATGTTCAGCCTTCTATACCGGAAGATGCGGTTATTGAGACCGAGGATCAGACGGGTGGTCAGGTATTTATTTCCTTATCCTCTTCACAAATTGGGGACAATCAAATTACCGTTCAAATGATTGAAGCAATCTTAGCTACTGCGTCCACTTATGGATATCAGGAAGTCATCTTCAGTATAGGAATCGATCAAATTGGTAAGTATGATTTATCCGAACCCATTCAAACTACCGATCAAATTAATATTATTCAATAAATGGTCGCAAAAGAAAAAAACAAAGAATAGGGCAGTAACAACCCCCTATTCTTTGTGATATATTTTTACTGATTCTGTTGGACAGCTTTCATGCGCATCTAAAAGATCCTCTTCAGAATCTGAAGGCACTGCTGTTTCACCTTTATTATTATCGAGTTTGCTGTATGCAACACCTTCGTCGTCATAGTCGAATAAATCAGGTGCAGTTGCACCACATACCCCACACGCAATACACGTTTCTTTCTCTATCCACGTATAATATGGCATCAATTGCCACTTCCTTTTCTTTCTTATATTCTAGTTATTAGATTATCAAATACTTATGTAAGTTACAATGATGTTGTATTCAAATCTCACAATAATTGTTAAAATATAGATAGCTTAGATTGAGGTGTTCACATGTTTGAATGTATTTTATTAGATAGTATATTAAAGCTAAATGGTGAACGAACAGTATATAATATTTATCACTTATTAACAGCAAAGAAATCAACTCAAACGATACAAGATAGCAATTTATTTGGTTTAACTAATTATTTCGGAATATATAATTCTTTAACTAGACAAGCCTTTAATCAGGAAATCCAACGCCTAGAATATCATCAGCTTATTACGGTTAACCCCGATCAACAAACTGTACATATTAGTGAAAGGGGAAAGGTGTATTATAAACAGCTAAGGGAAGAACAAGCGGATTATTTTCATCTGAACGGTGAGAAATTTCATCAAAAAGCGGATCGTTTTTCTAAAAATTTATTACTTTTTATTCAAACATTGACACATATTCATCGGAAAAATCCACGCTTTATACCGATTGTTGAGGATATTGAAAGCCAGCAATTTGTAAAAAAAGTATGGAACAGACAACACCAACTTGGTACTGCTACAATATTGAGATATCTCTATCAAGATTTAACCATGCTATTAAAGAATTTTCCAGATGATCATGCAGCAGCTTTTGTTGATAGTTTAACCTCTCTTAAAAAAGTTGGACTTAGCCGTTACCAAATTGCAAATAAATATTATATTACTACTCACGATGTTCATTTGTCTTTCATGAACATTATTCATGCTGTCTGTAAAGCAATCGAAACGAACCATAACTTTAAGTTTCTTCCTCAATTATATCCTGTTTATCAAACAAATAAGTTGTTAAGTGATTCAACAAATCAGACATTCTATTATTTGAAGCAGGGTCTATCAATTGATGAAATTGCTAATGTTCGGAATTTAAAAGAAAATACGATAAAAGATCACATTGTTGAAATTGCCTATATATACCAAGAATTGAATTGGCCTACCTATATTACGGAACAAGAATATCGATTAATTAGAGACATATTAAAAAAACAGGAATCCAAAAGATTGAAGGATATTAAAAGTCTATTACCAGATTCAATTAGCTATTTCCAAATTAAACTGGTAATAGCTTTAGAAGGACGAAATAATGTGGGGGAGAATCATTATGTCTAAATCACAACTAGAACAGTATTTACAAGCTTATTTCGGTTTTTCGACTTTCCGTACTGGCCAAAAAGAAATTATAGAAGCTGTTCTGAAGAAACGGAACGTCTTTGCGGTCCTTCCAACTGGAACAGGGAAATCTATTTGTTATCAGTTACCAGCTATGATGTTATCAGGAACCGTCATTGTCGTATCACCTCTACTCTCATTAATGACGGATCAAGTTAAGCAGTTGAAGGCTACTGGGTTTAAAAAGGTAGCTGCATTAAACAGTATGCTTTCCTATCAAGAAAGAGAAATTCTTATACAACAAATGGATTCTTATCAATTACTATATTTATCACCGGAAATGCTACAGAGTAAACGGATTTTAACGAGAATAAAGTCTTTGAAGATTAGTTTGTTTGTAATAGATGAGGCGCATTGTATTTCTCAATGGGGCCATGAGTTTCGTCCAGATTATCTTAGAATTAAACAAGTACACCAGTTATTAAATAAACCACCATTATTAGCACTGACTGCAACGGCAACACCAGATGTCCAACAAGATATTTTGGAGGCATTACAAATACCGGATGTCAAAAAATTTATCTATCCAATGGATAAACCGAATATCTCCTTTGTAGTGGAAAAGGTGGATCAGGTGAAAGAAAAAGAAGATAAACTTACGAAGATTATCCGGAATTATAGGGTTCCTACTTTAATTTATTTTTCTAGTAGAGAAGAAGCTGCTAGGGTTGCGTCGATATTACAAGGAAAAGAACATGATCGAAATATCGCTTATTATCATGGAGGCTTAGATAATCAGGACCGATTATTGATCCAACAACAGTTTATGAACAAGCAATTGGATGTTATTTGTTGTACAAATGCTTTTGGCATGGGCATTAATAAAAAAGATATTCAATTAGTGATTCACTATCATTTTCCATCCCAAATCGAATCATTTATACAGGAAATCGGTAGAGCGGGAAGAAATGGGCAGGAAGCTGTTAGTGTAACCCTTTTCCATGAGTATGATCACATCATTCCACAACGGTTACTTGATACAGAATTACCTGACATTAGCGTTGTTAAGCAAATGTTAAAACTAATTTATCATAATGATGTATCATTGAATGATTTGAAAGAGGAATTTATGTTGAAAGTAAATGGAATGGAGCCTCATTGGAGGTTTTTTCGTTATCAATTAGAAAAATTGAAGATTTTAGAACGTGAACAATTCAATATAACCGCTCTACCATTTCAGAATGCCTTTATGACATTGCAAGAAACTATAGAAAAACGCTATCGATACAAATATAATAAATTAAACGAAATGTTACAATGGCTTCATACGACAGGTTGTAGGAGAAATGAACTCTTTTCACATTTTCAGGATCATATCCAAAAACCAACGAATATGTGTTGTGATTATTGTGATTTTCGATGGGAAAACTGGCATCCAGCAATTGAACAGAGTAATTGTAATACGCAAGATTGGCAAACCAATTTAAAAGAGATATTATATCAAGGAGACTAATATGCAAAAAAGCCAAGCAGAACTTATCAGACTACTGTCAAGTAAACAATTAAAACAACAAATATGGCTCTCCCAGCTATTTCTTGGACTTATAGCGGTCGTTTTAGCATCCATTTTATTTAATGATTGGCAAGATATAGTTGCTTTGTTTTCTTGGAATTTCTCCGATTGGATTATATTTGGTGTTTTCTCTGCTCTTATGATCATCTCATTGGATCTACTATTAATGAAAATATTTCCGAAAAACTGGTGGGATGATGGGGGGATCAATCAAAAAATATTTCAAGAAGGCTCTTATATAGGCATTATCTTGTTATGTTTTTTTATTGCTTCTGTTGAAGAATTCCTGTTTAGAGGTGTGATCCAGACTAATTTTGGCATACTGATTGCAAGTATTCTTTTTGCGGTTGTTCATATTAGGTATTTATCAAAAGTCGTCCTTTTTATTGCGATTATTGGCTTGAGTTTTTGGATAGGTTTGGCTTATTATTGGACAAGCAATTTGAGTGTGGTAATCACACTGCATTTTCTTGTAGATGTTATATTGGCTTTGTTAATCAGGTCGGGGAGGTTTCGTCATGCATCATGAACAAAGAGATGACCAGGCAACATCGTTAAGAAATCAGGTTGTACAGCAACAAGCGAAATACGATAATGTCTCTTCATTGCCACCTAGGAGTGAAGTGCATCAAACGAGAAAAGCGAAGGCAAAATGGAAAATATCTTTTCCATTTATACGGTTTATTTTACTAATGTTTATTGTGATCATACTCTTATTATTAACCGTTAAATTTTGGGGAGAAGAATATTTATCATCAGCAGAATCTGAGGAAGAAGATCACTTTGCTGAGCACGTATTTATTAAATCGAATTCCTCTGATACAGAGGAAATAAATGGATCGGATATAATTATTCATGAAGTAGATCGAATGGATACGTTATTTTCGATTTCTGAAAAATATTACGGTAATACGAACTTTGTAAAACATATTATCGAGGCCAATCAATTAGAAAATGATACTTTAATTGTTGGTGAAGAAATTGTAATTCCCAATGTTGATGAAAATTGAAAATTATTTCCCCCGTTACATGTGAGCATGACGGGGGTGTTCCATTAGTACGGCTATTAAAATACTTTTTTGCGATCACGTTCTTCTTTTAATATTTCTACTGCTTCATGGAATCGTTGGGAGTGGACAATTTCTCTCTCTCGTAAAAACTTTAATGAATCATTTATAAACGGATCATCAGATATATCGATAATCCATTGGTATGTTGCTCGGGCTTTTTCCTCCGCAGCAATATCCTCATACAAATCGGCTATAGGATCTCCTTTAGCTTGGATATAAGTTGCCGTCCAAGGAGATCCAGCTGCGTTCTGATAATATAAAGCATGGTCGTGATTAACGAAGTGTGCACCTAAGCCTGCAGCCTCCAATTGCTCAGGAGTAGCATCCTTTGTTAATTTATAAATCATAGTAGCTATCATTTCCAAATGTGCAAACTCTTCTGTACCAATATCATTTAATAAGCCTACGACTTTGTCAGGTATGGTATAACGTTGATTTAAGTAGCGTAAAGCAGCAGACAGCTCTCCGTCTGCTCCTCCATATTGCTCAATTAAATATTTTGCTAACATCGGATTGCACCTGCTTACCTTAACCGGATATTGCAATTTTTTTTCGTAATACCACATTTCTAATATTCCTCCCTTTCTATACTTGCCAAGGCCAAGGAGCCTCTTTCCAATTCCATGGATAACTGGAATAACTTTGACCATACTGCATTAGAGGGCCGAATTGTTCTTCAAACTGATTTTTTAATTGTCTACTCTCGTAAGAAGCTTGATTAAATTGTTTTATGGCATCTAAATCATGGGGATGGGTATCAAGGTATAGTGTTAACTCAACTAAGACAAAATCTACAGCTTGAATTTGTTCCATTAACTGATAATAACTGTCTGGTAGTGGCTTTTCCTGTGTCATTCGCTTGATTCACCCCTTTTCGAGTAATATGGATCGTACAAACATGGCCATAATGTTCCTGCATAAAGTGCTTCCCTAGCAGTTGAAAATTGTTCTGCATTGTTTGGCTGAAAACCTATATATAAATTGGGAGGAGTAGAATAGCACTTGGTTAGGACGGGTTTACATGGATCAAATTTGCTCACGAACGGGGAGTAACATTTAGTTAGTGTAAAAGACATGATATTCTCCTTTCTTTCGTATAAAGTGAGGCTTCCTTAGAGTTTTTTTAAATCCTCTTTTTGGCTTCTTCATCTACAAGAAGCTAGAAGTGGAACACCTTGACAAATTATTGCTCATTACAGGCGAGAGCGTAAGTTTTTTATACGATTATCCTCTTAATTTATTGTATAAAAATTATTCACTTCCCTTTCATTGTATGGAGGTTACATCATGTCCTATTACAAATATGTATTAACCCATTTGTAAATGTATCATTTGGAAACAGACTATAAGTTTATCAGCTTAATCAATCAAACGATCAAACAAGTTTGCTATGTTTCTGAAAATAAACATGTTAATATATATATGGTTCGTTAATAAATGGTTTGAAAAAAATCAGGCCGAAGCTGCGCATTTCAGAAGCAGATATTAGAACATACATAAATATGTGAAGTGTTGAAGGAGTGTAACGTTTTATGCAACAAGAAAAAGTGATTGTGATTGGGGCAGGGCCATGTGGTATGTCCGCGGCAATTGAATTACAGAATATAGGAATAGATCCATTGATCATTGAAAAAGGGAATATTGTTGACTCGATTTATCAATACCCAACCCACCAAACCTTTTTCAGTTCTAGTGATAAATTGGAGATTGGTGATGTTGCGTTTGTTACGGAAAAAAATAAGCCCGTTCGAAACCAAGCATTAGCTTATTACCGAACGGTCGCCATTCGTAGAAACTTACGAATTAATAGCTTTGAAGAAGTATATAAAATAGAAAAAACAGATAACGGTTTTCAATTAGAAACAAAGAATCAACATAACGAAAAAAGAAAGTATCACACAACATATTGTATTATTGCAACAGGCTATTACGGTCAACCCAATTATATGGGAGTAAAAGGAGAAGAATTGGATAAAGTATCACACTATTTTAAAGAAGCGCACCCTTTTTACCAACAAAATGTTGCAGTAATTGGTGGAAAAAACTCTGCTGTAGATGCTACAATCGAATTACATAAAGCTGGTGCTAATGTCACAGTGCTTTATCGAGGCAGTGAGTACTCTTCAAGTGTGAAGCCATGGATATTACCAGAATTTGCTTCACTTGTAAAGCATGGTAAAGTCAAAATGGAATTTAACGCAACGCTGGAGGAAATAACAAAGGACGAGGTTACTTATGTAGTAAACGGTGAGAAGAAATCGATTAAGAATGATTATGTGTTTGCTATGACAGGATACCAACCGAACCAAGGTTTCCTTAAACAGGTAGGGATTACGATTGACCGAGAAACAGGTAGACCTACTTTTGATTTAGATACAATGGAAACAAATATAGAAAATATTTATATTGCTGGAGTTATTGCTGCCGGATACGATAATAACGAAATATTTATTGAAAATGGTCGTTTCCACGGTGGATTAATTGCAACATCTATCAGTAACAAAGAAAGATGATAATTATAAATCCCTCCACATTGATATGTGGAGGGAAAAATGAATATATTAATCTCTGAAAGCTTTCATAAGTTCATGGTGAGATGCACCTTTTTCCAATAACAGCATGAGCTTCAAACGAGCTTTTGGACCATTTAAATGATTAGCAAAGATGACACCGTCCTCCAGTAAAGTTCGTCCACCGCCTTCGTACTGATAAGTAGGTTGTACAATTCCTTTATAGCAGCGGGATACAAATAATACCGTTATATCATGTTTAATAAAGTTTTTTATGGCTGGGACGATTGCAGGAGGAACATTTCCTTGCCCTAACGCCTCAATAATAAGTCCATCGATGTGTGAAGGTTGGATATAATCTAATAGGTCATTTGACATACCTGCATATGCTTTCAAAAGAAGTACGTTTTTCGTTAAATCTTGAATATTTATGGTTTCATGGTGATAAGTTTTTTGATAAAAATAAACATCTTGTTTCGTCACCATACCAACAGGTCCAAATTGCGGACTTTGAAAGGTTGCCACATTACTAGTAGACGTTTTGGTGACATATTGTGCGGTATGCACTTCATCATTCATTACAACTAATACACCTCGGTCACATGACTTAGGATTAGACGCTACTCGAATGGCACAGATCAAGTTATATAAACCATCTGAACCAATTTCATTACTTGATCGCATTGCACCTGTAAATACGATAGGAATACTTGTTTTTACACATAGATCTACAAAATAAGAGGTTTCTTCTAATGTATCTGTACCATGTGTAACTACAATTCCATTATAATTATCTGAATCTATATTTTCCTTAATAAAGTCTGCCAATTGAAGCATGTGTTTCGGTGTAATATGTGGTGATGGTAAGTGAAATAAATTTACTTCTTCTATAGGAAAAGAATGTAATAATTCCATTTTTGATAAGGGATGTGTATCTGTTTCTACGACACTCCCATCTAGATTCTCTTTCATCGATATTGTACCACCAGTATGAATAATTAATGTTTTTTTCATTATACTCCCAACTTTCTTTATTAAACGTATATTATCTTAAATAAATTCTTTTGATATTATGCCATATTTATTGGGAGATAGAAAGTAGGTGATATCAGTTGTTTGCTCTTATATCAGTCTCCATTGCTCCGGCATTTGCATTGTTATCATTTTTTTATTTAAAAGATGAATATGAATTAGAGCCGATTAATGCGATTTTTCGTACATTTATATATGGAGCATTACTAGTATTTCCAATTATGTTTATTCAGTATGCATTTCAGGAAGAAGGTATTGCACAAACTCCTTTTTTACAATCATATTTTATCTACGGACTATTTGAAGAGTTTTTTAAATGGTTTATATTTATTTTCACCACTTATAAGTATTCAAAGTTTAATACAGTTTATGACGGTATTGTATATGGGGTTTCTATTAGTTTAGGGTTTGCAACTGTTGAAAATATTCTTTATTTATTTGCACATGGTATTGAATTTGCCTTTAGCCGGGCAATTTTCCCTGTATCATCTCATGCATTGTTCGGAGTGATAATGGGTTATTATTTGGGAAGAGCCAAATTTTCGCCTAACAATGGAATACTCTCGCTATTATTAGCATTATTATTACCTACTTTCTTACACGGGACGTATGACTTTATATTAGAAGCAATTGAGAATCAATGGATATACGGACTCATCCCATTCATGGTTATACTATGGTTGCTTAGTCTACGAAAAGTAAAAGTAGCCAACGAAATCAGTCACCAGCAAGTATAAACAACGCACAGTAGATATATACTGCGAAGTAATGAAAGGAGAAAAAGTGAGGCTCTCTCCCATTCTGCTTAATGATGAGTGCTCACATACGCTCCGGCAGAATACTGCGCTTTCCGTGGGCACAGCCTCAGCTAACTTGGTAAAGAAAACCACTTTACCAAGTGGATCTTCGGCTAGTGCTGATCCCACTGGAGTCTCCGTATTCTGCCTACGCTGTTTTTGTTCTCTGATTATAGAATGAAATCAACTCATGGTACAAAAATATCTACAGTACTAACCCTTTTAGCATAGTTGTACCCAATACTACATATGGTGACGACATTGACTGGTTGATTTCTGATTAGTGTTGTGAAGCATATCTTAACGAAGGCCGCCCACTTTCACTCCTGTGGGACCTGTTTGACCTGAAGATCCACTTTTTCGAGTGGTTTTTGCTCGAAAAAGTTAGCTGAAGGGCAAACCCCACGGAAAGGGAAGTGGGCAGCCGGAGTGGTAGTTATTATCACAATATATGTCAAAATTATCTCTTAATGCAGTACGAATAGTGCATATCCATGTCTTAGTTACTTCGCAGTTTATTAATATTCTGAAACATTTCATGAATGGATACTCGTTTCCTTTTTTTATTGAAGAGGGATACGGGTATTTTTTTTGAGCACTTTTTGGGTGGTCTAGCGTTCAATAGATATAAAAGTTGTCAGTTTTTGAATGAATAAATTTCATTTTTTATTAAAAGCTATCCATAACAAAATGTTACTTAGATATTAATTTGGAGGTAGCTTTAATGAAAAAAAAGATAACGATTTGTCTTATCATTTTTGCCATAAGTTCTTTTTTCTTCATTGATGGAAAAAATGATCAGGTCCATGGTTTTTCAAATCAAGTGATTCAGCATGGTGCCACAGGGGACGATGTCATTGAACTCCAAGCGAGGCTTCAGTATTTAGGTTTTTATAATGGCGATATTGATGGTGTTTTCGGTTGGGGTACGTATTGGGCATTACGTAATTTTCAGTATGAATTTGGTATGGAAGTAGACGGTTTAGCAGGCCAGGAAGTAAAGCAAAAACTAGAAAATGCAAGTGAATTTGATAAATCCTATGTGCACGAGCAAATTCAACAAGGGAAGAAATTTACCCATTATGGTGGAGTAGACAAAGAAAAACAAACGGAGCCATCTCCAACAAAACAAAAAGAGGGGGATGGAGGTCAGCAGGAAGGCGATCAGCAGCAGCAAAATCAACAAGCCCAACAAGAGAATGATCAGCCTGATGCAACAGAGGAAGACTTAGAACCAACAGCGGTCAATATACCACAAGGTTTTTCGCAAAATGATATTCAAATCATGGCAAATGCTGTATATGGAGAAGCAAGGGGAGAGCCTTATGAAGGTCAGGTAGCAGTTGCCTCTGTAATTTTAAATCGCGTGGAAAGTTCCACTTTTCCAAATACAGTATCAGGTGTAATTTTTGAACCTCGTGCGTTTACAGCAGTTAGCGATGGCCAAATTTGGTTAACACCAAATGAGAAAGCAAAAAATGCCGTATTAGATGCAATCAATGGTTGGGATCCAACTGGAGAAGCATTGTATTACTTTAACCCGGATACTGCTACATCTGGCTGGATATGGTCACGACCACAAATTAAGCGAATTGGTAAACATGTATTCTGTATGTAATTATTTGGAGGTGAAAAAATGTTTCGTTGGTCACTTATTACACTTTTAAGCATTGCTGTTATTGGAGTTTCTGTATGGGGCTATCAAGAGCATCAAGAAAAAAATGCAATACTCATTCAAGCTGAAAATAATTATCAACGTTCCTTTCATGATTTAACCTATAATCTAGATCTTCTACACGATAAAATTGGATCTACTTTAGCAATGAATACGAGAGAACAATTGTCACCACAATTGGCTGAGATATGGCGGTTAACTTCTATGGCTCATAATGATGTTGGACAATTACCACTAACATTACTACCGTTTAATAAGACAGAAGAGTTTTTACAACAAATGGGTGATTTTAGTTATCGTACAGCAATAAGAGATTTAGATAAAGAGCCACTTTCTGATGATGAATTGGAGGCATTAGAATCTCTCTATGAAGTATCAGGAGGCATAGAACAAGAATTACGTAAAGTACAAAATATGGTGTTAAATGATAATTTGAGGTGGATGGATGTACAACTAGCATTAGTTAATAATGATGAGCAAGCAGATAATACGATTATAGATGGTTTCGAAACGGTAGAAAAAACAATTGAAGGCTATTCAGAAGGAAAACTGAATGCAAGTATGATGGGGACGTCAAGTAAGAAAGATGGCTTTACAATTCTTGGAGATGAAAAGATATCAGAGGAAGAAGCGAAAAAGAAAATGCGATCACTGCTACGAATTGATGAGGAAACTAAAATAACGGTTGCCTCAACAGGTGAGGGAGCTAATGTTCCGTTATACAGTGGATCCTATAAAGAGGATGATACAACTGGATATATTGATGTAACACAAAATGGTGGATATCCTATTACGTTAATGATTAATCGAGAAGTAGAAGAAAGAAATAAAAGTCTACATGAGGCGATGCAAAATGCTAAAGACTACTTGTCCAAATTGGATTTCACTACAGATCTTGCTTTAGTCGAAAGTAATCAATATGACAATGTCGGAGTATTTCAGTTTGTGCCGAAGCATGAGAATGTCTGGATCTATCCAGATGCAATACAAATCAAGGTTGCTTTAGATAATGGAGAAGTACTTGGTTTTGTGGCAAAAGATTACTTGGAGAATTATCATGAAAGAGAAATACCGGAAGTCGAATTATCAGAAGAGGAAGCACGTGATAAAGTGAATCCTAATTTGAAGATTCAAGAACATCACCTTGCTGTTATTGAAGATGATATGGGTGAAGAAGTATTAACCTATGTTTATTTAGGAACCTTAAACCAAGACACATATAAAATTTTCATTAATGCTTCTGATGGAAGTGAAGTGAGAGTAGATAAATTAAAACAAGCAGAGATGAAATATTAAAAAAGTAAGAAAGAAGGACTTTTCCTTCTTTCTTTTTTTTGCGATAATAAGTATTGAACTAGTTTCCATTTTTATCATTCATACAAATACTTAGTAGAGAAAGAGGATGAACATTGATTAAAATCGGCACATTTTTGCAACTTGAACAGATAAACGAAGATAGGAAAACTTATAAATGCAGGGTAATCGAAACAAAAAAGGATAAGTTATATATTGATTATCCTATTGAAGAGCAGACAAAACGCTCCGATATGATTCCGGTCGGTACACATTTTCAGGTTCACTTTATTGAAAACAATTCGGTATATAGTTTTCCAAGTGAAATCATCGGTAAGGCTAAAATAAAAAATATCCCAACACTAATTCTTTCTGTGGAAATAAATAATCTAGAAAAAATTCAACGGCGAGAGTTTGTACGTACTGAATCGTTATTGGATGTATCCGTGCAAAGTGCGGATCAAAAGTTTGATTCATTTACGACTGTAACTCATGATATCAGTGGTGGGGGTATCGCCATTCTCGTGGATAAAAATTTCAAAGTAAAACAAGGCGAGTTATTGGATATTATGTTAGTATTACCTTTAGAAAAAAGAATTGAATATCTACATATTATTGGAGAAGCAGTACGAATACAAGAGAGAAATGAAGATAAAAATATTTTATCTGTAAAATTTAATGAAATGGATATACAGGATCAGCAGTCCATTGTACAGTATTGCTTTACAAGACAATTAGAAGATCGAAGAAAAGGTCTTTCGTAGATAGAAGGGTAGGATAATAATGAACGAGAAACAAATAGCCATCGCGATTGATGGACCAGCAGCTGCAGGGAAAAGTACTGTAGCAAAAATTGTTGCGAAAAAATTAGGTTACATATACATTGATACAGGTGCAATGTATAGATCATTAACTTATTCAGTGTTAACTAATCAAATTGATATAAATAATGCTGACATGGTAATCCAGCATCTTCATGACATTGTCATTGACATCAATGCTAATCAACAAGTATTGATAGACCAGAAAGATGTAACAGAAGCTATTCGGACTGATGAAGTGTCAAAGAACGTTTCTGCTATAGCTTCGATTCCAGAAGTTAGACAGGAAATGGTGAAAAGACAACAAAAACTCGCTGAAAGACGAGCGGTTGTAATGGATGGTAGAGATATTGGTACCCATGTAATTCCTGATGCCGAAGTAAAAGTCTTTTTGGTTGCGAGTGTGGAAGAACGAGCTGAACGGAGACATACAGAAAATTTACAAAAAGGATTTTCATCCGATTTGGATCAAATTAAACATGATATTGAAAAGCGAGATAAAATGGATTCAGAACGAAAAGTCTCTCCGCTAAAAAAAGCAGCTGATGCAGCAGAAATTGATACAACTTCTTTAACCATTGAGGAAGTTGCAGACAGAATATTATCTTTAGCTAATAAAAAGATGAGGAGTTAGGAAGATGAGTTTTTATCAATTTGCAAAAACAGTGGTAAAAATGGTTTTAAAGCCAAAGTATAAAGTAAAAGAAGAAGGGATAGAAAATATTCCTTCAGAAGGTCCAGTTATTATTTGTTCCAATCATATTTCCAACTACGATCCTCCTATCGTTGGAATCACTTGTCCAAGACCAATCCATTTTCTTGCTAAAGAAGAATTATTCAAAAATAAATTGTTTGCATTTATTCTAAATCATGTAAATGCCTTTCCAATAAAACGGGGGATGAAAGATCGTAATGCGTTAAGAAAAGGTCTAGAAGTATTAAAAGAAGGTAACGTTTTAGGTCTGTTTCCAGAAGGGACAAGAAGTAAAACTGGTGAGTTAAAAAGAGGGTTGGCAGGAGCAGGCTTCTTTGCACTTAGATCTCAGGCTACGGTCATTCCATGTGCAATTGTTGGTAGTTACAAGAGTAAAGAACCTCTTAGGGTTATTTACGGTAAACCAGTTGATTTAGAGCCTTTACGAGAAAGCAAAGCTTCCGCACAGGAGGTAACAGATGCAATAATGGACGAGATTAGAAAAATTAAAGAAAATCATTAAGTTTTATATATATAACTTGACAAATCACGCTAAATGTTAGAAGTTAGAAAAAAGCACATTTATGTTTTTTGTGTTGGAAATCGAAGGAGGTCTTTGTCATGGATGAAATGAATCAAGAAATTTCTGAGATTAAGGAACTTTCAGTAGGCGATATTGTACAAGGTAAAGTAGTTAAAGTAGAAGAAAAACACGTACTTGTCGATATCGGATATAAAGTGGAAGGGATTGTTCCGATTAGTGAGCTCTCTGCACTTCGCATTGAAACTGCAAGTGATGCAGTTAGTGAAGGTGACCAACTGGAATTACAAGTAAAAAAAGTAGAAGACGAGGAAATTGTCTTATCTAAAAAAGCTGTAATTGCGGAAAAAGCTTGGGAAGACTTACAAGAAAAGTTTGAAAATAACGAAATTATTGAAGCTACCGTCCGTGATGTGGTGAAAGGTGGCCTTGTAGTAGACGTAGGTGTCAGAGGATTTATTCCAGCTTCTTTAGTAGAAACACACTATGTTGAGGATTTCGCTGATTATCAAGATAAATCGTTAACATTAAAAATTGTAGAATTAGATAAAGAACAAAATAGAATTATTTTATCTCATCGCGCTGTTATTGAAGAGGAAGAACAAAAGAAAAAAGGCAAATTACTTGATTCACTTCAAGAAGGTCAAGTGATAGAAGGTACGGTTCAACGTATTACAGACTTTGGTGTATTTGTAGATATTGGTGGATTAGATGGTTTAGTACATATCTCACAACTTGCACATACGCACGTAGAGAAAGCTTCAGATGTCGTTTCTGAAGGTGAGACACTTAAAGTAAAAGTGTTATCAGTAGATAAAGAAAACGAAAGAGTATCATTATCTCATAAAGCAACACAACCGGGACCATGGGACAATATTGAAGAGAAAATAGCCATTAATGATGTAGTAGAAGGTACGGTAAAACGCTTAGTTAACTTTGGTGCCTTTGTTGAAGTACTACCAGGTGTAGAAGGGCTTGTTCATATTTCGCAAATTTCTACGGAGCATATTGGAACACCAGGTGAGGTGCTCGAGGTTGGACAAACTGTCAATGTAAAAGTACTTGATGTAAGTGAGCAGGATAAGCGTATTTCATTAAGTATTAGAGAAATTGAAGAAGAGAAGAACCAACAAGAAATAAAACAGTATGAAAGTGATGATGATCAATCAGGATTCCAATTAGGTGATATGATCGGAGATAAATTAAATAAATATAAAGACGATTAATTCAAAAAACATGCTACAATTTGTAGCATGTTTTTTGTTGTCTAGGAAATTTGCGATTCCTCAAGTAGCCATAATGAAATATATGGACCGTATGACCACCACGTTTGCCCTTCAGCTAACCTTTTTTTCGAGCAACAATCATTCGAAAAAGTGGATCATCAGACCAAACAATTTAAAGTGGGCGCCTACGCTAATAAGATCTGCTCTACAACGCTAGCATGAAGTAATACGGTTGCTTTTCTAATTACAATTAGCGATTTTTACTTTGCTCATTGTAAACTGGACGTGTCTAGACAGGTTGCCTACATGTTATCCACCTTGTAAAACACGTATAATTGCAAAGGCTATAAACACACACACCTCGTAAATTCTTTTACTATGTACTTGAAAAAAGATTAAAAACTATGAATTCCGTACATACTGTTAAAGGTGATGTTCATGTATCAATATTTAACGATCTATTTATGCTGGGTGTTGTGGTGTTTTGTAACTTTTTTTATGTCGAAACAAGGAAAACGTACCACCTATTCGATTGTATTACTGTTATTTTTAATATTTCTACCTTATGAAATTATTATCATTGATTTGCCAATGAATGTTTCTTTCTTGTTTCTATTAATTTATAGTGCTTTTACTACTATTCAAAGTAAATTGACCTTTAAAAAGTATTTTTTGATTCTATTTTTCAGTTATTTATATGCTATTTATTTTATTTGGCGCATTACAAGTCCAATTCTGAATGATTTTGCTTTTATTACCATTGCAGTTATAAGTGGGTTTTTATTGTTGCAAATTTCATCGAAAAATATTCATCAACAAATAACCATTTTAATTGCAGGAGTTAGCTTTGGTCAATTTATGTACAGCATTATATGCCGAAGCTATTACTTACAATATACGATTAATGAATCACATTTTTTCAGTATATTATTTGCCATACTATTACTCATTGCTATCCAACATAGCTGGGAGTATATAATCTCTAAAATAGAAAACATAGTAAGAATAGTGGAATATAAAAAGAGGTGGAACTCGTGAATGAATATACATATCCGATTTTATATGGAATTATAATTGGAACGATCGCTCGGTTTATTATGTTAAAAACGGATTACCGCCAATACCCAACCTATTTACATGGAAAAATAATTCATTTGGCATTAGGATTTATTGCGGCGAGTCTTGGAGCAGTTGCTGTTCCAGCGCTAATGGAAAAAGAGTTTACAGCTGTAACATTTTTAACCATTGCTGCATCTCAGTTTAGAGAAGTTCGTAATATGGAAAGAGAGACACTTACAGAGATGGACAGTTATGAGTTAGTTCCGAGAGGTAATACATATATTGAGGGAATAGCGATTGCTTTTGAAAGTAGAAATTACCTAGTGATTTTCACTTCACTATTGGGTACGCTGGCGTTTTTAGTTTGGAATATATATGTCGCCATTGTAGTTTCGGTATTGTGCTATCTCATTATTCGTAAGTATATGAGTGGATCAACCCTCGGAGAGATTGTGGATATAGAACATGCTCCAGTATCTTTTGATGGTGCAGGGTTATACGTGGATAATATTTATATTATGAATATTGGTCTACCAGAGCGACAAGAAGAAATTTTAAAATATGGTATGGGTTTCGTGATAAAACCGAAAACCTTTGATGTTCGCTCTTCTATTGCAAATTTAGGTCAACGACAGGCGATATTACATGATATTTCCGTCTCATTAGGAGTTTTTAGAGATTCTGGTACGCCTGCTTTAGTTCCACTTATTAAACGTGATTTAGATGATGGCCGTATCGGGGTATTCATCCTACCCCAAAATAAGGATTTAAATCAGGCCTTAAAAGTACTTAAATCAGTACCAGTTTTAGAAAATGCCGTTCGAATGCCATCTGAAGCCAATACGCAAAATAAGGAGTGAAATCGATGAAATTGGAAAAAGCTATTCTAGCCACAATCACAACTAATTCAAATAAAGTAACAGCAGGTGCATCGATTTTTATTTGTGAAAATAAGGAAGAAATGGACAAGGTAGCTGCCAATTTAGAAGCAATATTAGATGGTATTAGCCATGCACTTAGTGATGAATTATATATTATCGTGAAGCATTGACGAATCAACAGTAATTTTATTATGTTAACAAATATATATTAACTTGTTTTATTTATATTAGTTGTGGTAATTTAGTAAAGTGAAACGATTGAGGAACATTTTAGAAATCAATATAAGGAAGGATGTGCCTTCATGAGAAGTTCAGTAGTAGCAATAGTTGGAAGGCCAAATGTTGGGAAATCAACTATTTTCAATCGATTAGTCGGGGAAAGAATATCAATTGTGGAAGATGTTCCTGGAGTAACCCGAGATCGAATTTATGCAGAAGCAGAGTGGTTAAACACCACTTTTCGTTTAATAGACACTGGTGGTATTGAAATTGGCGATGAACCGTTATTAATTCAAATGCGTGAACAAGCAGAAGTCGCTATCAGAGAGGCTGATGTTATTATATTTCTCGCAAATGGAAGAGAAGGTATTACAGCGGCTGATGAAGAGGTTGCTAAGATTCTGTACAAATCAAATAAACCTGTCGTATTAGCAGTAAATAAAGTAGATAACCCAGATATGCGGGAACAGATCTACGAATTTTATGCTTTAGGATTTGGAGAGCCTCATCCTATTTCAGGAACACATGGGTTAGGTTTAGGGGATTTACTGGACAGTGTTGTCAACCTTTTTCCAGAAAGAGAGAATGAACCAGTAGATGAAGATGTTATTCATTTTAGTCTGATTGGCCGACCAAATGTAGGGAAATCCTCGTTGGTTAATGCCATTTTAAATGAAGAACGGGTTATAGTTAGTGATATTGCCGGAACAACGCGTGATGCAATAGATACAAATTTCAGTAAAGACGATCGTGACTTTGTCATTATTGATACAGCCGGCATGAGAAAAAGAGGAAAAATCTATGAAACTACCGAAAAATACAGTATTTTAAGGGCATTAAAAGCCATTGAGCGATCGGATGTTGTTCTAACGTTAATTGATGCTGAAACAGGTATTATTGAACAAGATAAAAAAATTGCAGGTTATGCTCATGAAGCAGGAAAAGCCGTTGTGATTGTTGTCAACAAATGGGATACGATAGAACAACATGATCAAGCAATAAAAGAATTTGAGGATAACGTAAGAGCCCATTTTCCATTTTTAGATTATGCACCGATTGTGTACTTGTCAGCGAAAACGAAAAAAAGAATTCACACGCTTTTACCAAATGTGGTACAAGCCAGCGAGAACCATACAAAACGTGTTGAAACGAATGTTTTAAATGATGTCATCATGGATGCATTAGCAATAAATCCAACACCAACAAAACATGGGAAAAGGCTGAAAGTGTTATATGCAACTCAAGTCGCGGTTAAGCCACCAACTTTTGTTGTGTTTGTTAATGAGCCGGAACTCATGCACTTTTCATATGAACGATTCCTTGAAAATCAAATACGTGAAGCATTTGGTTTTGAGGGTACTCCGATAAAAATTTATGCTCGCAAGCGAAGTTAGAGGTGAATGAGATGTCAAAGGTAGCTGTTCTAGGTGCAGGTAGCTGGGGTACAGCACTTGCAATGGTTTTATGTGATAACCATCATAATGTAAGGCTTTGGACACATAACCCAGATCAAAAAAAAGCAATGGAACTAGAAAGAAAAAACAAAAAATATTTACCTGATATTGAACTCCCAACATCATTAGCAATTTATGATGATCTCAGTCAAGCAATTGAACAAGTAGAAGCAATTGTATTAGTTGTGCCAACAAAAGCCATACGAGAAATTTGCCAAAAACTGAATCACGTCTTAGATCATAAAGTAGTGATCATCCACGGCAGTAAAGGGATTGAACCTGATAGTCATTATCGTATTTCACAAATGATAAAAGAAGAGCTGTCCCAAAGTTTATACGATGATGTTGTGGCACTTTCAGGACCAAGTCATGCTGAAGAGGTAAGTGTGAAGCACCCTACGACATTGACAGCTGCTTCAGAGAATGGTGAATTGGCCGCATTTACACAAGACTTATTTATCAATCAGTATTTTCGAGTGTACACAAGTAAAGATATTATTGGGGTAGAACTAGGTGGTGCACTAAAAAATATTATCGCTCTAGGTGCCGGAATTTCCGACGGACTAGGTTATGGTGACAATGCAAAAGCGGCGCTTATCACCAGAGGTTTAGCTGAAATTTCACGATTAGCGACCATCAAGGGTGCGAATCCATTAACATTTATCGGTTTATCAGGAGTTGGTGACCTTATTGTTACTTGTACAAGTGCGCACAGTCGTAATTGGCGAGCGGGTAATATGTTAGGTAAAGGAATTCCATTACATGAAATTTTGAGTAAAATGGGCATGATCGTAGAGGGAATTCGTACGACTGAAGCAGTTTACCAGTTGGCGAAGAAAGAAAATATCGAAATGCCGATAACTACTGGTATATATGACGTAATTTATGAAATAAGATCACCGAAAGAGGTGGTTGACGATCTCATGACAAGAAATCGGACAAATGAAGTAGATGATATTTCATCCTTACTTCTAAATAGGTATATGGATTAACTGTTTAACTCCTCCGTGCATACTATAAGAATGACTATAGTAGTTAGGAGGAGTTAATTTGAGTGACTTTAAACAAAACATGTTTGATCAGATTCAAAAAAATTCAAATGTCCAGCCTGATCAAATTATGAAAGTGGCACAATCTGTTCAAAATGCGGACTTTTCTGATGAAAAGACAGTAAGAAAATTAGTCAAGCAATTAGCCAAACTTTCTGGCAAGCCTGTGTCAAAGCAAAAAGAAGATAAAATTGTGAAAGCAATTACAAGCAATAATATGCCTAAAGATATGAATTCGTTAAGTAAATTGTTTAAAAACTAACATTATAGGCACATGAGGATGCAAGGTCTTATTGCTTCGCATACAATAAATCGCACAAGCATTCACTTTCAGGGTGATGATGGGTATTTATTTAGTCACAGCCGGAGTAGATTTTGCCCCTACTACTTCGGTCTTTTTTTGTATTTTAGGAAAATATAAAATGGTTTTCAATGATTCCTTAGCCTTTGTTGTTTCTAAAATAACTGCGTTTCTATAAGGGCTTTCCTTTTTTTAAAATAATTATGTTATAATATGTAACGATGTAAGTATTTATGTAGAAATCGGAAGAAAGGATGAATGTCAGTTGTCAGATCCATTAATGAAAATGTGGATATCGTTTGGAGGCATGGGCGCACTTATATTATCCATGGTATTAATTGTACTTAGCAGATATAAATTAAAAGGAATTTTATCAGGTATTGTGGCATTTGTAGCCTATAGCTGTTTAATTATAGGTGGCATTATCATTACGTTAGTAGTTATTAGCGGGCCATCATCCTGATAAGGAGGAAAGACAAATAACAATGGTACATAAACTTATCGTATTTACTTTTAGTTTGATTTTGCTGACAGGTTGCATGTATCCATCAGAAAATCTCAGCCAAAATCAAATTTCAAATGATACTCAACTACAATTAGTTCAAAATGCTATAGATCTGTACGCAGAACAAAATGATGGTATTCTACCGATTGTAACAAAAGAAAGTGATACACCCTTATATCAAAAATACCTTATTGATTTTAGTTTGTTAAAGCAGCAAGGACTTATTCAAGCTATTCCTGGAACAGCTTTTGAAAATGGGGGGAGTTATCAATATGTTTTAGTTGATGTGGAAGAAAATCCAACTGTTAAAGTAATTGATTTACATTTAACAGATGAGCTAAGAACCATCCAACAGCGTTTAACGATATATCGAGATGAGCATACATATCCTCCATTCGGAGACAAAGTGGAAGATGGGGTATACGAACTAGATTATGAAGAGCTTAATTTAGATGCGGCTCCAAGTGTAAACAGTCCGTATTCTGAAAATCGTTTACCAGTTTATATCAGTACAGACGGTAATCTATTAATTGATTATCGAATGGAGCTGTATCAAGCTTTACAAGAAAAAAATCACACTTATAAAAACGGGGATGATATCAGAGCTATCCTTATTGAGGATCATCCCGTTGTTCCTGCATACAGTATTCCATATACAGTAAAAGATAATGAGCCTGTATTTGCACCAGAAATAGAAGAAGGATGGTAAATTAGCATATGTTTACAAAAACTTATCCAGTTTGGGTAAGTTTTTTTATGCCTTAAAGAAAATGCTTAAACTGCGAAATAGTAAATCGGAGATTGATTTAGGACATTTGTTCCGTTATTTGTGATAAAAGTGGCTTTTTTTGGTTGTGTGTGGACATCTATTCCGTTATTCATCGAAAACAAAGTTGATTTTTACCAAAAGTAACTGAATAAGTGATTAGATGTCCGCTAGCACCGAAATACTTGTGTTATTCCCTCAAATAACGCATTAAATGTCTGGTCAACAAACGTTATCACAGAAACAAATTATCACTAGTATACAGTAGTTATCTGACTTGATTTAGATAAGCTGTACGCTGTTGTGTCAAAATGGTGTTGTTTAAAAAGATTCTCTTCTATGAAAGCTTTTCTAATTTTTGTGAATAAACTAGTTCTTTACATCATATGTTGAAGTTAGAACTGGATAATCCATAAGCGCTATATCAGGAAAAGTTTATTTATTATGCGAATATTTAGCATAAATTAATAGGACAACATCATAGAATAGAATTGTCAAAGATTCGAAGGAATGATGAGGTCGAATAGATCGGGAGGGGATCATTTGGAAAGGGTAGATATCTTCAAGGATATTTCAAAACGGACGAATGGTGATATTTATTTAGGAGTTGTTGGAGCAGTTCGGACCGGTAAGTCTACATTCATTAAGAAATTTATGGAAAAGACAGTCTTACCAAACATGCCGAATGAAAGTGATCGATTGAGAGCGCAAGATGAATTACCACAAAGTGCAGCTGGAAAAACAATTATGACAACTGAACCGAAATTTGTTCCGAATCAGGCAGTGTCGTTAACAGTTGAGGAGGGATTAGATGTAAATGTCCGATTAGTAGATTGTGTCGGATATACCGTTAATGGCGCACAAGGTTTTGAAGATGAAAATGGTCCACGTATGATTCATACACCTTGGTACGAAGAACCTATACCTTTTCATGATGCAGCCGAAATTGGAACAAGGAAAGTCATTCAAGAACACTCTACAATGGGAATTGTCGTAACAACTGACGGAAGTATTGGCGAAATACCAAGAGAAGACTATGAAGACGCAGAATCACGTATTGTGGATGAATTAAAAGAAGTCGGTAAACCATTTATTATGATTATTAATTCCGTACAACCTTATAATCAAGAGACGGAATTGTTAAGGCAAGATCTCACAGAAAAATATGATATTCCAGTTCTGTCTATGAGTGTGGAAAGCATGACTGAGCATGATGTTAACAATGTATTAAGAGAAGTGCTATACGAGTTCCCAGTTCTTGAAGTCAATGTGAACTTGCCTAGTTGGGTATTAGTTTTAGATGAGTCACATTGGTTAAGACAAAATTATCAACTCGCTATCGAGGAGACAGTTAAAGATATAAGAAGGTTAAGAGATGTTGACCATGTAATCGGGCAGTTTGATCAATTTGATTATATTCAGCAAGCTTCTTTAGCAGGAATTGAGATGGGGGAAGGAATAGCAGATATTGACCTTCATGCTCCAGATGAATTATATGATCAAGTATTAAAAGAAATCGTTGGGGAAGAAATTAGAGGGAAAGATCATTTACTGCAATTGATGCAAGAATTTACCAACGCTAAAAAAGAGTATGATCAAATCGCTGAAGCATTAAAAATGGTAAAACAAACTGGCTATGGGGTAGCAGCTCCTGCTTTAACCGATATGGCATTGGAAGAGCCTGAAATTATTAGGCAGGGTTCCAGATTTGGCGTTCGTTTGAAAGCTGTAGCACCGTCAATCCACATGATAAAAGTAGATGTGGAGTCAGAATTTGCACCTATTATCGGTACCGAAAAACAAAGTGAAGAATTAGTCAGATATTTAATGCAAGATTTTGAAGAAGATCCATTATCTATTTGGCAATCTGATATTTTCGGAAGATCATTAAGTTCAATTGTTAGAGAAGGTATTCAAGCAAAGCTATCACTTATGCCTGAAAACGCTAGGTTTAAATTAAAAGAGACACTAGAGCGAATCATCAATGAAGGTTCAGGCGGGTTGATCGCTATCATTTTATAAAGAAGATTGAAAAAGCGTTAATGTATCAACATTACGCTTTTTTGTTTTGTTTAAATTCAAATTTTATGGTAATAATAGGTAATGTGAATAAAACTTACGTCCTAATTACTAAAAATATTATGATATCAACGTTTGAAAACACTTGCATCCCGAAATAACATATGATAACATTCTTGATAACTTAGCAGGAAATGGAGAAAATAATAATTTTTTCTCTGTGAAATGCGAATAATTGTTGAATTATCTTTCATTCTCAGTTATTATAAGCCTTGTCATCATTTCATGGATGACAATTAGCTATAAGTAATTCTTTGAAAGAAGTTTATAGCTTTTATTGGGAGGAGGTGAATATCATGAACAAGACAGATCTAATTAATGCAGTTGCAGAGAAAAGTGAACTTTCTAAAAAAGATGCAACAAAAGCTGTAGATGCAGTTTTTGAATCTATCATGGATTCACTTAAAGATGGAGACAAAGTTCAATTAATTGGTTTTGGTAATTTTGAGGTACGCGAGCGTGCTGCACGTAAAGGGCGTAATCCACAAACTGGGGATGAAATCGAAATTCCAGCAAGCAAAGTGCCTGCTTTTAAACCAGGTAAAGCCCTTAAAGATATCGTAAAATAATATGGTATTACATATGGGCAAGAGAGGGTGCAGATTGCACCCTTTTTTCATACCAACTATCCTAATTTTTCCTCTGAAAATTTTCCCTTTCATAAAACACAAGTTTTATCTATCCTGTAAGATGTAAACTTATGATATACTATGTTAATATAGAATAGGATTTTGAAGAATTGTGGTGAATTTGATGACATACATAGACACAATTAATTATTATACAAACTTAATAACGCAAACCATTAACCAAAGTTTTTTGAATAAACATTTAGATGAACCAGAGATAGAAGTACATAAATTGATTACTCTTCATGAATTAGTCCAAGATAAACCAAACTATGAGGAATTAGTTCAGACAACGATGTTAGTTCAAATAGCGTTGAATACCCATGATAAAATCAGCGTTGATTTTGAAGAAGAAAATATAAAGAAACAGCAACTTACAGTATTGGCAGGGGATTACTATTCAGGTATCTATTATCATTTATTAGCAAACCATAATAATTTACCTTTCATTCGGTTGCTTGCAGATGGCATTAATGAAATAACCCAAGCTAAAATGGCTTTTTATTATAGCTATTTTAATGATTTAGATAGTTTTCTTGCTAAATATAAAGAAATTGAGAGTAAACTGATAGAGAAAGTAGCTGATTTTGTTAATAAAACAGAACAGTTACCGTATATAACTACTTGGCTTATGGCAAAACGATTAGAATTTGAATTAATACAATTACGTAGCGATAAGCACACCTTTTTCCAAAAATTAATTTTAGGAAATGTACAAAGTATACAAAATAAGGAGCAATTGGAGAAAAAAATACGTCAACAATTAATGAAAATTAATCATGATTTAGATAAAATAATAGCTGATAACAAGAAGAGTTTAGCATTTCCAAAAGATTTAAATTTCTTTAATTATTATACGTTACAGAAAAAGTGGAATATGGAGTTGGAAGAAGGATTATCACAATGACAAAACAAACAAAAGAAGAAAAAGTACATCAAGTATTTGAAAAGATTTATAATAATTATGATTTTATGAATTCGATTATTTCATTCCAAAAACATAAGAAGTGGCGAAACGATGTAATGAAAAGAATGCAAGTACAATCAGGAAATAAAGCTTTAGATGTATGTTGCGGAACAGGAGATTGGTCTTTTTCATTATCAGAAGCTGTAGGAGAAAATGGTGAAGTGATTGGTTTAGACTTTAGCCAAAATATGTTATCTGTTGCAAGAGAAAGGCAATCTAATCATCCACTTAACAATCTAACTTTTATACATGGAAACGCAATGGAACTACCGTTTGAAGATAATTATTTTGATTATGTAACTATTGGATTTGGTTTACGAAATGTTCCAGATTACTTGCAAACTTTAAAGGAAATGCACCGTGTCGTTAAACCAGGAGGTATGGTTGTATGTCTCGAAACTTCGCAACCAACTGGAATCATCTTTCGGAAATTATATTATTTTTATTTTAAAAATATTATGCCGTTATTCGGTAAGCTTTTCGCGAAGAGTTATCAAGAATACGTGTGGTTACATGAGTCTGCGAAAGACTTTCCAGGAAAGGATGCATTAAAGCGTTTATTTGAAGATGCTGGACTTGTAAATGTCCAATATAAAAGTTATACAGGCGGAGTAGCGGCCATGCATCTAGGTGAAAAACAAGTGAAGAAATAAAGGTGAAGTCAAATGAAGCTTGCAAAAACATATGCTTTTTTAAAAAAGGATTTATCATTAATTGAAGATGCATTGGAAGAAACGGTGTATGCTGACCAGCCGGTTTTGCACGAAGCGTCTACCCAGTTATTAAAGGCTGGAGGGAAAAGGCTAAGGCCGGTTTTTGTATTATTAGCATCAAAATTTGGTGATTATAACCTAAATAAAATCAAAAATGTCGCCAGTTCACTAGAGTTAATTCATATGGCATCACTTGTGCATGATGATGTCATTGATAATTCTGATATAAGGCGTGGTAAACCAACAGTAAAAGCGAAATGGGACAATCAGGTAGCGATGCTCACAGGTGATTTTATATTCGCTAAGGCATTACAACAATTTACTGAGATAGATAAACCTAGAGCCCATCAAATATTGGCTAATACGATGATGGAATTGACAATTGGTGAAATTGAGCAAATTAAAGATAAATATAACCTAGATCAAAATTTAAGGACTTATTTAAGACGAATAAAAAGAAAAACAGCACTGTTAATATCCTCCAGCTGTCAGTTAGGTGCTATTGTGGCAAATACGGATAGTGAAACAGAGAAAGCTCTATTTCGTTATGGTTATTTTATGGGAATGTCCTATCAAATTATCGATGATATATTAGATTTTACTGCTTCCGAGAAAGAATTGGGAAAACCAGCTGGCAGTGATTTGATTCAAGGAAATATTACACTACCTGTATTATATGCTATGGAAAATCCGTCTATTAGACGAGAGTTGCAAGATGCCTTTGCAAACAACAGTAATATAAGTCCTAAACTATTGAGCCCTATTATTTCAAAAATATCAAAATCTGATGCCATTACAAGAGCTAGAGAAGTGAGTGACCAATATCTTAAGAAAGCATACGATTCTCTTAACTTATTACCAGATATTCAAGCAAAAGATGCTTTAGCTAATATAGCTAATTACATAGGAAACAGAAAAATATAACGAGGTGAATATGATGGAACAGACATTTTTAATGATTAAACCAGATGCTGTACAACGTAATTTAATTGGTGAAATTGTGGCTAGATTTGAACGAAAAGGATTCAAATTAGTTGCTGCGAAGCTTACGACCATTTCGGAACCTCTAGCAAAAAAGCACTATGCTGAACATGACGGGAAACCTTTCTTCCATGATTTAGTTTCTTTTATTACATCCGGACCTGTGTTTGCTATGGTATGGGAAGGTGAAAATGTAATTGAATCTTCTAGAAAGATGATGGGGAAAACGAATCCTCAAGAGGCTGAAACAGGTACAATAAGAGGTGATTTCGGACTAGTGATGCATCGTAATATTATTCATGGTTCTGATTCACCAGAAAGCGCAACAAGAGAAATCAATCTCTTTTTTAAGAAAGAAGAAATACAGAGCTATGAAAAAAATGTTGACTACTGGCTTTCATAGTTGCATCTGAACAGCAATGTTAAGGGAGAAGAGACATGACGGATTATCAAACATTTATAGGTCAGATATACAAGAAGACCGGCCTCGATTTATCTTTATACAAAGAGGTACAAATGAAAAGACGATTAACATCTTTACGAAATAAACGAGGTTATCAATCTTTTAGCAGCTATTTTCAAGCAATCAACAAAGACCAGCAATTACTTCAGGAATTTTTAGATAAGGTTACCATCAATGTATCAGAATTTTATCGTAACCCAGCAAGGTGGAGAGTGCTGGAAAGCAAAATTGTTCCGACATTTAAAAAAACAAAGAAGAAAATAAAAATTTGGAGTGCAGCTTGCTCTACAGGGGAGGAGCCGTATACATTAGCGATTATTGCCAATCAATTCTGGAATTTGTCAGATATTGATATTCTAGCAACTGATATAGATCCTAATGTGTTAGCTAGAGCTAAGCAAGGTATTTATAATGAAAGAGCACTGCAAGAAGTACCTGCAGATATAAAAAAGAAATATTTTCATCAAGAAGGTGGTACATTTAAAGTAGATGATAAATTAAAGCAGGCTATCACCTTTAAGGAACATAACCTACTAGCAGACCCATATCCAGCTCAAGTAGATTTGATTGTTTGCCGTAATGTACTCATTTATTTTACGGAAGAAGCCAAAAACTCGATTTATCATAAGTTTAGTGATGCATTAGCTAATGATGGTATTTTTTTTGTAGGAAGCACTGAACAAATATTTTCACCCGATAAATACGGGTTCAAAGTTTTGGACACCTTTTTTTATGGAAAAAAATAAAATACATAAAAATCAGAATATTTCCACACACATTTTTCCCATGCTGTGTTATAGTAATACAAAAAATAATTTTGAGGGGGAGAACAATGCGATATTTAACTGCAGGTGAATCGCATGGTAAACAACAAACAACGATTATCGAGGGTTTACCAGCGAGAATGCCGATTACACAAGATGATATTAATGATTCACTCCTACGCCGTCAGAAAGGCCACGGCAGAGGGAAGCGAATGCAAATAGAGAAAGATTTAGTAGATATAGTTGGTGGCGTACGTCATGGTTATACTTTAGGATCTCCTATCGCTCTAGTTGTACATAATGATGACTTTAAACACTGGATTGACGTAATGGGAGAAGATCCTGTGCCACAAGACCAAAATATTCGTCGTGTGGTAACTCGACCACGTCCGGGCCATGCTGATTTAAATGGCGCACTGAAATATGGCCATCGAGATATGCGAAATATTTTAGAACGTTCGTCTGCCAGAGAAACAACCGCTCGAGTTGCAGCTGGCGCAGTTGCAAAAACGTTGTTAAAACAATTAGATATTAAAATTATTGGTTATGTGAAAGAAATTGCAGGAATTAAAGCGGAAGAAAAAACGGGTTTATCAATCGATGACAAGATCCGTGTTTCAGAAGAATCACCTGTCCGCTGTTTAGATGAGACAGCTGGTAAAGAAATGATGGATGCAATCGATCAAGCGAAAAAAGATGGGGACTCTATTGGTGGAGTTTGTGAAGTTGCTATTGAAGGATTACCCGCAGGAATTGGATCTTATGTACACTATGACCGTAAATTAGATGGTCGTATAGCCGGAGCAGTGCAAAGTATTAATGCCTTTAAAGGTGTTGAGTTTGGAATTGGATTTGAAGCAGCTCGTAAAAATGGCAGTGAGGTACATGATGAAATTCTCTGGTCTGAAGAACGAGGCTACTACCGAAGAACGAATCGTTTAGGCGGTTTTGAAGGTGGAATGACAACTGGTATGCCTGTAATCGTAAAAGGAGTTATGAAGCCAATCCCTACACTATACAAACCACTTCAAAGTGTGGATATTGAGACGAAAGAAGCTTTTAATGCAAGTATTGAAAGATCTGATTCCTGTGCTGTTCCGGCCGCAGCTGTGGTAATGGAACATGTCGTTGCATTTGAAATTGCAAAAGCGATATTGGAACAATTCCCGAACGATCAATTTCCGAAATTAAAAGAAACAATTGATAACTACCGCGAGGAAATAAGGTGCTTTTA
This sequence comes from Gracilibacillus thailandensis, assembly GCF_010994055.1. Lineage (NCBI taxonomy): Bacteria > Bacillati > Bacillota > Bacilli > Caryophanales > Bacillaceae > Gracilibacillus > Gracilibacillus thailandensis. The sequence goes on from NZ_WJID01000043.1 coordinate 30,651, forward strand.
ATGCATAGGCAGACAATAACAACTAGTACCAATCAATATGATGTTTTTGTTGGTAAAGATATTTTGGGGAATTTGAAAGACTATCTACCTAAACCGTATCGAAATATTATGATTATTACGGATTCAGTGGTAAACGAGCTTTACACGGAAAAAGTGGTAGCCAACCTGCCAAATGATGCTAAGGTATCTGTTAGTGTAGTTCCAACTGGAGAAGCTTCTAAAAGCATGGAGAACTATTATCAATTGCTGACAGAAGCGATTGACTATCAGTTAGATCGCAAATCACTGATTATCGCACTTGGTGGAGGGATGATTGGAGATTTGGCGGGATTTGTTGCAGCTACTTATATGAGAGGGATTGACTTTATACAAGTTCCTACTACCATCTTAGCTCATGATAGTAGTGTAGGTGGCAAAGTGGCGATTAATCATCCAGAGGGTAAGAATTTAATCGGGAGTTTTTATCCACCTCAGGCAGTTCTTTATGATATTGATACATTAAATTCACTTCCAGCTAAAGAAAAACGATCAGGTTATGCAGAAGTAGTGAAACATGGATTTATAAGTAACTTTGCTTATCTGGAAGATATATGGAAAGTAGACCTAACACAAGAGATTGATTCACATGTGCTGACCGATCATCTGCAGAAAGGGATCTCTGTCAAAGCAAAGATCGTGGAACAAGATGAGAAGGAGTCTAATATTCGGAAATTTTTGAATTTTGGGCACACATTGGGTCATGCCATTGAATCGGAGCTAGGCTATGGGCAAATTACGCATGGTGAAGCAGTTGGAATTGGCATGTTATTTGCTATAAAAGTAAGTGAACAAAGATTAAATAGTACGTTACCATATGACACATTATATAATTGGCTATCCAAAAATCATTATCCGTTAAATTTGCCAGCGATATCAACTAAAAAACTTGTTGAGCGCATGAAAATAGATAAAAAATCAGAGAATGCCATTGTTCAAATGGTATTATTACAAGAAATAGGTGTGCCAGTTACAGAAGATATACCTGATTATGACCTAACCAATCTTCTTGAAAACTTTATGAGAGAGTTGGATTCTTAATGATAAGAGGAATACGAGGGGCAACAACTGTCAAGAACAATGACGCAGATGAAATCGTCCAGGCAACAAAAGAGATGATTGAAGCGATGGCTAGAGTAAACGATATAGACCCAGAAACAATTGCTTCGGTAATGATTTCAGTAACTTCTGATTTAAATGCCACTTTTCCAGCTAAAGCACTACGTCTTATTGATGGTTGGAAGTATGTACCGGTAATGTGTATGCCAGAGATTGATGTTCCTGGTAGTTTACCGAAATGTATTCGCGTAATGATGACAGTGAATACATCAAAATCCCAAAAAGAAATTGAACATATCTATTTAAACGATGCAGTAAAGTTAAGACCCGACTTACTAGAAGAAAAGTAAGTACATGAAAGGAGTTATGTCATTGCAAGCAAAACAAGTATTTCAAAATATGTCGCCATATACACCTGGAAAACAAATTGAGGATGTCAAAAAGGAATATGGCTTAACAAGAATAGTTAAATTAGCTTCAAATGAAAATCCATTCGGCTATTCAGATAAAATAAAAGAAGCTATTCCAAAAATGATAGATCACTTGGAGATTTATCCTGATGGGTATGCGACGGCATTAAGAGAAACATTAGCTAAGAAATTAAATGTAGGAGAGAAGCAGCTTATTTTTGGTTGTGGCTCAGATGAAGTTGTTGATATCATTTGTCGCACTTATTTAGAAGAAGGAACAAATACGGTAATGGCAACTCCAACGTTTCCTCAGTATAAACATAATGCTTTAATTCAAGGGGCAAATATTGTAGAAGTACCCTTAATCGATGGTTATCATGATTTAGAAACAATGCTAGAGAAAATCAATAACCAGACAAAAGTTGTGTGGCTTTGTTCCCCTAACAATCCTACTGGTTCATTGATCAGTCGAGATAAGTTAGACTCTTTTTTAGATAGATGTTCTGCAGATGTTATGGTTGTATTGGACGAAGCTTACTATGAATATATCGAAGCTAGTCAAAACCCGGATAGTCTTGGATTATTAAGAAAATATCCGAATTTAGTAATTTTGCGTACCTTTTCTAAAGCATATGGTATCGCTAATCTGCGTGTAGGTTATGGGATTGCATCAGAAGAGGTTGCCACCTATTTAAATATTGCGCGTGGACCGTTTAATACAACATCGATTTCACAATTATCCGCTCTAACAGCGCTTGAAGATGAAGCTTTCTTACAACGTACGTATGAAGAAAATCTTGAGAATAAAAAAGCGTTTATGAAAAGTTGTGATGAGATGGGGTTAAGCTATTATGATTCAGAAGCAAATTTCCTATTTGTGAAATTACCGACTTCAGGTGACGCCTTATTTGATTATTTATTAAGAAAAGGTTTCATCGTTCGCTCTGGTGAGGCATTAGGTCATCCTAATGCCGTACGGATCACCATTGGTTCTAAAGAACAAATGAGTGAATTAGTAACAAACATGAAAGAATATTTAGCATCAATATAAAAGGAGAATAAATCGTGAAGCAAACGGTTTTGATAGCGGGTCTCGGATTAATAGGAGGCTCGCTTGCTTTAAGTATACATGAAACAAAGGAAGTACGATTGATAGGATATGATTCCAATTACAGTACATTGGAATATGCTAAAATGAATAAAATCGTAGATGAAGTTTACAGTGATTTTACTGAGGCCCTACTGCAGGCAGATATTTGTATTTTAGCCGCTCCAGTTTCTGTAACAATAGAGCTGATTAACCATTTGAGTACTATTTCCTTAAATAAATCGCTGATCGTGACAGATGTCGGATCTGTTAAAGGGCCAATTATGGATGCTGCGAGTAAGATCGATTCACCTCACATCTCCTTTATTGGTGGTCACCCGATGGCAGGCTCACACAAGAAAGGAATTCAAGCGGCAAAGAAACATTTGTTTGAAAATGCGATCTATGTACTGTCCCCGACAGAAAGCAGCAGAAAAGAGGATGTAGAACGATTGCAAGCACTATTAACTCCTACAAATAGTAAATTTTTAATTTTAGAACCAGAAGAACATGATGAAATGACCAGTGTTATTTCTCATTTTCCGCACTTAATTGCTTCATCACTTGTTCATCAAGCGAGAAATTGGCAAAAAACACATCCATATATACATAAGCTCGCTGCAGGAGGGTTTCGAGATATTACAAGGATTGCTTCTAGTAACCCCTTAATGTGGAGAGATATATTTTTTCAGAATCGATCCAAAATGAGTCGGTTATTAGCTGATTGGATAGAAGAGATGAAACAGTTAAAAGAGTTGATTGACACAGGAGAAAAAACACAAATCCAGCAATATTTAGAGCAAGCTCGCGAATATCGTGATGGATTGGATAGTAGAAAACAGGGAGCTATTCCATCTTATTATGATTTATATGTTGATATTTTTGACCAACCAGGCGCTATATTGAAAGTAATTGAGTTACTTGCTAATCATGATATTAGTATTAATAATATTGAAATATTGGAGATTAGAGAAGGAATTACTGGTGTGTTACGCTTAAGCTTCCAAAATAAAAATGATCAAGAACTAAGTCAGGCTATTTTGAAGAAAAATCACTATGATACGGTGATTGAAGAATAGGAGAGGAATATCTTGTCACAAAAAGTATTAGCATTTGAACAAAAGACGCTAACGGGGCACATAACGGTTCCAGGAGACAAATCTATTTCTCATCGAGCAGTTATGTTTGGTTCTCTTGCAGAAGGAACAACAAAGATAACTAACTTTTTAGCTGGTGAGGATTGCTTATCAACCATCGAGGCTTTTCAAGCAATGGGGGTTTCTATTAAGCGTGAAGATAATACAGTATTGGTTGAATCAGAAGGGATTAATGGATTGCAAGAACCGGTTCAACCGATTAATCTTGGTAACTCTGGAACAACCGCTCGACTGTTAATGGGAATATTAGCAGGCTTACCTTTCCACTTTACCTTGTATGGTGATGATTCGCTATCGAAACGACCGATGGACCGGATTGTCCATCCGTTACGCGAAATGGGAGCGAAAATTGATGGTCGTGAACAAGGTAGGTTACTTCCAATAGCAATACGAGGTGGGCAATTGTCCCCGATCGATTTCAAACCACCTGTAAAAAGTGCACAGGTTAAATCAGGTGTTTTATTAGCTGGTCTTTTAACAAATGGTGTAACAACTGTTGAAGAAGTAACAAAAACACGTGATCATACGGAAAATATGCTACAAGCGTTTGGTGCTGATATTAATGTGGAGGGTACAAAAGTAAAAATAACAGGTAATAAAAAATTAACAGGCTGTGATATCGAAGTACCTGGAGATATTTCATCTGCTGCATTTTTCTTGGTAGCTGCTGCTATTACAGAAGGAAGTCATGTGACTATAGAAAATGTGGGACTGAATCCAACTAGAACAGGAATCATAGATGTCTTAAATATGATGGGTGTTTCCATCGATGTTGTGGAGAAAAGAACAATTGGCGGGGAGCCAATTGGAGATATTACGGTACGGAATTCAAAACCAAAAGCTACTGTTATAGAAGGGGATATTATCCCTCGAATTATTGATGAAATTCCTGTTATTGCATTATTGGCGACACAAGCAACTGGTCAAACCATTATAAAGGATGCTGAAGAATTGCGTTTTAAAGAAACAGACCGGATTGAATCAGTGGTCCATACATTATCCAAGTTAGGTGCGACCATTACTGGAACTAAAGATGGAATGATCATCGAGGGCAATACCAAGCTACATGGCGGTGTAACCGAATCATTTGGTGATCATCGGATTGGTATGATGATTGCAGTTGCCTCTCTTTTAACAGATGAAAAAGTAGAATTACATGATGACGAATGTATCGCAATTTCTTATCCAACTTTTTTCGAAGACTTACACTCCTTATTATCCAACTAAACCAAAAGCTCCAAGTTTAGTATAATACTGAACTTGGAGCTTTTGCTGCTTAGGCAAAATCCATAAACTGCGAAGTAATTTAGACATGGATTTGCTCTCTGCTACTCTGAATTTTGATGAGTGCATGATCGTCGCTGCGGAAAAATACTCCCTTTCCGGGGGCACGGCCTCAGCTAAATTGGTGAAGAAAACCACTTCACCAATTGGATCTTCGGCTCGCGCTATTCCCCCAGGAGTGTCGCATTTTTCCGCAGCTTTGATTAGTATTTTGGATAAGTGAGAAGAAGTCCCTTGATTATATATCCGAAGATTTTCTTTTTCCAACAATGAGAACATTAGAAACAGCGGAGGCAGAGTACGGAGACTCCTATGGGACAGCGCGAGCTGAAGATCCCGCAGGAAAGTGATCTCTGCTTTCCGAGGAAGCTGAAGCCGTGCCCATGGAAAGCGCAGTACTCTGCCGGAGCGAATGCTAGCACTCACCTTAAATCAGAATGGGAGGAAGCTACCCCAAGACAAATTTTCACAACTTCGCAGTTGTTATCTAATGCGTATCTTATTGAGATCGTGCAGGGACGGACTATGTATATAATTTTTTTGATCTTACAAATTGTCTTAGTTGCTCGATTGGATGTTATTCGATAAGATGAATAGTTAGAAGTATACGTTATAAAGAAAGGTTGAAATCATTGAATACGATTGAACAAGCAATTGAAATGATCCATGCAGGGGAAGTAGAAGAAGCTTTATCATTGCTGAATGAAACGGCAATTTCAGCTGATATAGATACGAAGCTTGAGATTTCTCAGATCTTTGTAGAATTAGGAAATCATGATTTAGCACAAGAAGTTTTAGAAGATGTCTTAAACACGGAGCCAGGTAATAGTGAGGCAAAATTATTATTAGCAGATATAATGATTGATGATAATAAAGACGAACAAGCGATTGAACTTCTGAATGAAATACAAGATGGTGATGATAATTTCTTGCAGGCACTAGTGCAGCTAGCAGACCTATATCAAGCACAAGGGCTATTTGAAGTAGCAGAACAAAAGCTGTTGATAGCTAAAAATATTGCACCAGACGAACCAATCATTGACTTTGCATTAGGTGAATTATTATTTTCTTCAGGAGAATATCATAAATCAATTGTTTATTATGAAAAACTAAAAAGCAAAACCGAAGAATTTGCCGGTGTTAACATTGCCAGTCGCTTAGCAGAAGCATATGCATTAAATGGTGAATTTGAATCTTCTCTTCATCACTATCAATCATTAGATACCGAAGATCCTGAAACCCTTTTTCGTTATGGTTTTTTAGCATATAAATCTGAGCGATATGAAATAGCAATTCAGGCTTGGGAAAAATTATTGGAAGAAGAATTAGAATATCCTTCTGTCTATTTGTATTTAGCGAAGGCATATGAAGAAGAAGGTATGCTTGATGAGGCATATCAAGCGGGTAATCAAGGGGTAGAAATGGACCCGTTTAATAAAGAAATGTGGTTTACCGCAGGCAGAATCACTTTAAAAACTGGCAACACAGATCGGGCATTTGATTTAGTGAAAAAAGCAATATCGTTAGATAATGAATACCAGGAAGCACTTTTGTTCCTCGTTGAAGCCTATAAAAAACGGGAAGACTATGCTGAAATTATCCACTTACTAACTGAACAGGTTGAGATTGAACCGTTAGATGGAATTTTTTATTGGGAGCTTGCGAAAGCTTATAATGAGGAAGAAGAGTTTAAACAGGCATTAAATGCATACCAAAATGCATACACTAAAATAAAGCAAGATACCGACTTCTTAAAAGATTATGGATATTTTCTAGTAGAAGAAGGGAGGACCAGTTTAGCTCTAGAAATATTTGAAGAGTATCTGGTTTTAGAGCCATCAGATTTCGATATTCAACAATATGCCGAAAGGCTGAAAGATCAAAATAATGATACTCTCTTTTAAATGGAGGGGAAGTGAAAATTGGAAACTTCAATTCGTGTGGAGGATAAGAAATCATTTATTCAGTGGTTTTTAGGGAATTATCAACTAAAAAAAAGAGAAAGTGTTTGGATTCTTAATTATTTATTAAACCATGAACAATTATTGGAGCATGTTCATTTTGTGTTAGAAGCACGATTCTGTCCAAGAGCTATGATTATTTCAACACATTGTTCAAAAGAAATAGCTTTTCGCTTTTATAAAAAGCATATTGTAACAACAGATGCGGATAAATCGTTTCATGATATTCGATTACATGCCAAAGAACCTATATATATCCAACTTAATTTTAAAGATTCCAAACAGTGTATCCCTTATATGAAAGTATTGGAGGATAATCCGTTTATTCCTGATGACTACTTCTTGACTAAAAGCGATAAAAAGATGGCAGAAGAATGGTTAGCATATTCGTTATATGAATATAAAAGAGAAATGTTACTCCAAAACATAAATGAGGCATTAGATCAAAAAAATCAACAATTATTTGAACATTACTCTGATCAATTGAAGAAACTGGAAGCATCCTATATTATTAAGAAGTGAACAGATTGCTTGAACGGGACCCCATTCCGAACGGGTTATTCCGTTTCTTTTTGTGAATTTTTTCAACTTGGCATCACGCCAAGTTTTTCATGTTCTAGTAACGCTAATGAGGAGGATAATAGATGCGGTGGAAAAAGAAAGATCTGAATATGTTTTTTCAATCAAAAGAATATATTGATACACTCTGTGTACCATTAATACCGTTGGATTTACAAACAGAGTCGGAGGCAACCAAATTAGCTGATCAATATACGTCATTACAGATTATATCAGATGAATTAGAAAGAAATTATACGGGTAGAATAATGCTAAGTCCAGCTTATACATATATACGAAGCACAAACTATGAGAACGAGAGTGCTATGCTTAATAAATGGACAAGCATGTTTTCCAATGATCATTTTAACCATATATTTCTCCTTACATATGATGTGAATTGGAAAAAACATGAACGTATGCTAGATAGTAACTTGATATGGCTAACGGCTACTTCTATTGATGATTATCAATCGGACCAGACGAAAAAATGGATAAACGAACAAGTAATCCAGATTAGTGAATTGATCAGAAGCTATTGGTAACAGTTGTTTGTTAATAGAAAATAAATAATATAAATTAGATTTTATTGACCAGTTCAAAAGTTTACGCTATCATAGTAATGTCCTAGTAATATAGAAGAGTTTATAATCCATGAAGTCGGAATATGTGTAGAGGGGGGTAAATGATGTCAGAGAAAAAACAACAAGTGTCCCGTCGTCAATTTCTAAATTATTCATTAACAGGCGTCGGCGGTTTTATGGCTGCTAGTATGTTAGCACCAATGGTTCGCTTTGCTATTGATCCAGTTTTACAAGCTACTGGCGGAGAAGATATGCATGCTGTAGTTGATGTATCAGAAATTACCGAAGAGCCTCAACGTTTTGATTGGACCGTTGAGCAAGTCGACGCTTGGTATACATCGGACGTAACTCACAGTGCATGGGTTTACAAAGATGAGAATGATGAAATCGTAGCGCTATCACCAACATGTAAACACTTAGGATGTGCAGTAAATTGGGCTGGTAATCCAGATTATCCTGATCAATTTTTCTGCCCATGTCATGATGGTCGTTATTACAAAAATGGTTTGAATGTCCCGAATACACCGCCAAACGCGGCATTAGATTTATTTGAATACGAAGTAAAAGACGGAACATTATATCTAGGAAATGTTAAAGAGAATCCGGTTCAGGAAGGAGGGGCTTAATAAATGCTACAGAAGATTTATGACTGGATTGATGATCGTGTAGACATAACGCCGCTGTGGCGAGATATTGCAGATCACGAAGTACCAGAGCATGTTAACCCTGCACATCATTTTTCTGCGTTCGTATATTGCTTTGGAGGCTTAACTTTCTTTGTAACAGTCATCCAAATTTTATCAGGTATGTTTTTAACGATGTATTACGTACCAGATATTGAAAATGCATGGCGCTCTGTCTATTATCTACAAACAGAAGTAGCACATGGACAAATCGTAAGAGGTATGCACCACTGGGGTGCGAGTGTAGTTATTGTAATGCTATTTTTACATACGTTGCGTGTTTTCTTTCAAGGTGCTTATAAGAAACCACGTGAGCTTAACTGGATGGTAGGTGTCCTTCTTTTCTTTGTTATGCTTGCATTAGGATTAACAGGGTACCTATTACCATGGGACAATAAAGCATACTTTGCAACTGTAGTAACACTTGAAATTGCGGAAGGTGTTCCGTTCATAGGAGAAATGGCAAAAACATTACTTAATGGTGATCCATCTATTGTCGGGGCCCAAACTTTAGCTAGATTCTTTGCGATTCATGTGTTCTTCTTACCAGCAGCACTATTCGTGTTGATGGCTATTCACTTTATCATGATCCGTAAACAAGGGATTTCTGGTCCGCTATAAACTAGAGCTAAAGAAGGAGGGATAGCAGTGAAACGAGGAAAAGGGATGAAGTTTGTTGGCGATTCACGTGTTACAGCTGACAAACAGAAGTTTATTCCGAAAGATTATTCGGAATATCCTGGTAGAACAGAAGCGTTTTGGCCAAATTACTTATTAAAAGAGTGGTTAGTAGGAGCGGTATTTTTAGTAGGTTTCTTATGTCTAACCATTGCACACCCTGCACCATTAGAGAAAATGGCTGATCCTACTGATACTAGTTATTTACCATTACCAGACTGGTATTTCTTATTTTTATATCAATTACTGAAATATAAATTTGCAAGTGCTCAATTCTTTGTATTGGGTGCAATAGTTATTCCTGGACTTGCATTTGGTGCGCTGTTCTTAGCACCATTCCTAGACAAAGGAAAAGAGCGCCGTCCACATAAACGACCAATTGCAACAGGATTAATGCTTCTTAGTTTTGCTGCAGTCTTCTGGTTAACGTATGAAGCAGCAGCACACGTTGACTGGGAAGAAAAAGCAGAAAACAATAAACCAGAGTTGCCTGAAGATCAACCATCTGTCGAAATAGATGAGTCTGCTCCAGGTTATGCACTGTATGAAGAGAACAGCTGTATTAATTGTCATGGTGGAGATCTTGCCGGTGGGGGAGCTGCACCAGGTTTAATTGGCATAGAGCATAGTGTTGACGAAATTAAAGATATTGCTGTTAATGGTGTTGGTTCAATGCCCGCCGATCAGTTCCAAGGTACCGAAGAAGAATTACAACAGCTTGCTGAGTTTATTGTATCAGTAAACGAAGAAGCTTCAGCAGAAGAATAAATAAAAACCCTCGCTCGAAATACGCTTGAGCGAGGGTTTTTAATCGATATTTTTGTAAATTGTTTTGAAGTAGTATTATTCTCTACCAACACAATGAGAGAATAATCAATTCAAAATTAGTGAATTGCAGAGGAGAAAGATATAATGATTCATAAGATTTTGTTCCATCCTTATTTTATTGCTCTTTTATTCATTGTGAATCTACTAGGTACTATTTATGGATACTTCTGGTATGGTAACCAACTAAGTGATACACCTGTACAATTTCTTGCCTTTGTACCTGACAGCCCAACAGCTAGTCTGTTTTTTACATTGTTTTTACTTTTTTTGTTAATAGGGAAGCATGTACCAATTATTGAAGCATTAGCATTTACTTCACTTGTTAAATATGGGACATGGGCTGTTGTGATGAACTTATTAACTCTTTATATTAGTGGAGATTTAAGTTGGCAAGGGTATATGTTAATCGCTTCTCATGGAGCGATGGCTATTCAAGCATTTTTGTATGCACCACTTTATAAAATTAAATTGGGCCATTTAGCGATTGCCTCCATCTGGTTATTACATAATGAGTTAATCGATTACGTATATGGTATGATGCCTGTTTATGGTAGCTTAGCTGATTACCAACAACATATCGGCTACTTTACTTTTTGGCTATCTATTATCACTATCTTCACCGTTTACCAGATATCGGTAAAGAAAAATATTAGACAATTATAACCAGAACCATGAAACCAAACGCCATAGCCCACTTAATGTATATAAGATCATACTGTGCAGTCACCTAAGCGATAATTTTGAAATATATCGTGATGATAACTACCACTCCGGCTGCCCACTTCCCTTTCCGTGAGGTTTGTCCTTCAGCTAACTTTTTCAAGCAAAAACCGCTCGAAAAAGTGGATCTTCAGGTCAAACAGGTCCCACAGGAGTGGAAGTGGGCGGCCTTCGTTAAGGTATTCTCCACAACACTTATCCGAAATCAGCCAGTTGATTTCTCCACCATATGTAACAGAATTACAGCCGATTAGAACTGCAGTAAAACAAAAAAATTTAGATCCGTGCATTCATTCCTTTCTATAATCAGAGAACCAAAATAGCGTAGGCAGAATACGGAGACTCCTGTGGGATCAGCACGAGCCGAAGATCCACTTGGTAAAGTGGTTTTCTTTACCAAGTTAGCTGAGGCCGTGCCCACGGAAAGCGCAGTATTCTGCCGAAGCGGTAATCAGTACACTCTCTATGGGAGGATGGACAGTGCAGATTTTCATGAGAGTTACTGCGCAGCTTATGGATTTTGTGCTATTATTAAATATTTTTTTCTTGAAGAGAATGATTCTTTTTTTATATTAATGAATTAAATAACACGATTTCATGGGGTTTTTGATTGGATAGCATTAGAATGCATAACTGCTACAGATCTTTCATACATTTTTAAAAAGAAAGATGGAAGAAGGGGTAGTTGTGCGAATTATTTATGTGTTTTCATTTTTTTTCATCTCAATAGTAATACAAGCTTTTCATCCATTCGATCTTTCTGCTCAAGATCATGATCATTATATGTACACCTTTGAACGGCTTGTACAAGAGCAACGTTATGATGTTGCGGTTCAAATTATCGAGAATAATCAAACCACCATTTTACAGAGAGTTGCAGAAGAAAAGAGAACATATGAACCAGTAATGAAAGAATACATTGATAAATGTCTCCATGTACTTCAAGATGAGCAAACAACGGAATCTAAGAAAACGTTAGTAGCGCAACAAACCATTATTTTATGGGATGCTATGACTTCAGATAGTGCTCCATTATGGACATCTTGGAAGTATGAATTAGATAATAAAATGAATAAACTATTAGATCAGGAGCATGTAAGGCAAGCTGAAATGGAGGAGATTGTCTATTATGTGGAGGCAATATCCCCAGTTGTGAAATTGCATTTAAATGATGAACAATATCAAGATTATCAACAGTCATTAAGTGTCATAACGAATAGCCATCAATCATATAACGAAAGGGAATTAGAAGAATCATTTTCACAAATCTCTAAGCTTAATATTGACACGCTTCATAATGCAAATGCTCATTATACTAAGTGGCTAATATTTATCGTATTCGGTTTTATTTTCCTGAGTTTATCTTATGTTGCCTGGGCAAAATACAGAGGCGAATCAGTATAAACATTTTAATTGACATAATGTCACTGTTTGACTAAAATTGACCTTAGAAAGATGTTATTTTTGATGGAGGAATGAAAATGCTAGGATATTTTGTCTATCTTGCTATATTAATTCTTGTGCCACTGTGGGCACAATCGAAAGTGAAAAGCACCTATAAAAAGTATTCACAAGTCATGAATTCTAACATGGTAACAGGTGCACAAGTCGCTAGAAAGATCTTAGATGATAATGGGTTATACGATGTAAATATAGAGGAAACAAAAGGTATGTTGTCTGATCATTATGATCCTCGCAAAAAGGTAGTTCGTTTATCCAGTGACAACTATCATGGTTATTCAGCAGCAGCAGCAGCCATTGCTGCTCATGAAGTAGGGCATGCAATACAAGATGCTGAATCATACGCATTTTTACGCTTTCGCCATGCATTAGTACCGATTGCTGGTCTAGGAGATAAAATGTCCTTTATCTTTATCCTAGCCGGAATATTCTTAGGAATGATGGACTTAGTACTAGTTGGGGTAATCTTTATGTCGTTTGCGGTTCTTTTCCAACTGGTGACATTACCTGTAGAATTTGATGCCTCTAACCGTGCAATGGGGCAACTCATTTCTTCCGGAATCATCCGTAATAATGAAGAACGACAAACGAAAAAAGTACTAAATGCAGCAGCATTAACCTATGTTGCAGCAGCACTCGTTGCGGTAGCAGAGTTAATCCGTTTTGCTTCGATGTTTTTACTTGCAAATGAAGATTAATATTAAATATGATGAAAGACAGATGTGTACACATCTGTCTTTTTACTTTATCTCTGGAGGGTGTTAAATGTATAATAAAGAAAATATGCAAGATATGCAAAAGAGAGTAGATCAGTATATTTCACAATTTGAAGAAGGTTATTTTTCACCATTAAGTATGCTTGCACGTTTCACAGAGGAAATTGGTGAGCTAGCACGAGAAGTAAACCATCATTATGGTGAAAAGCCAAAGAAAAAATCTGAAGACGATAATACGATCGAAGCAGAATTGGGAGATATTCTCTTTGTGATGATTTGTTTTGCTAACTCGCAAAATATTAGTTTAAGTGACGCCTTTGCAAAAACAATGAATAAAATCGAAACAAGAGACAAAGATCGTTGGACAAGAATAGTGAATCAGGAGGATAACGATGAATAAAGTAAAAGTAATTGTTGCAGGACCTAGAGGAAAGATGGGTAGCGAAGCTTTAAGAATGATTGAAAAACAAGAAGACTTGGAATTAGTTGCTTGTTTAGATCATAAATTTGAAGGTAAACAAATAAAAGAGTTTGAAGAGTTACCAAATTTAGATGCTGCAATCTATAACGATATTGAAACATGTTTTCAATCCGTAGAGGCAGATGTATTAGTCGATCTAACTACACCTGAATTTGGATATATACATACCAAGACCGCCATTAATTATGGTATTAGACCAGTAGTCGGTACTACTGGCTTTACAGATGATCAATTACAAGAGCTGACTGATTTGGCAGAAGAAAGAGAAGTTGGGGTTATCATTGCACCGAACTTTGCTTTAGGTGCGGTGCTGATGATGCAATTTGCGAAATGGGCAGCTAAATATTTTCCAGATGTTGAAATCATTGAAAAACATCATGATAATAAACTGGATGCTCCATCCGGAACTGCAGTTAAAACAGCATCATTAATAAAAGAAGTACGAGAAACGAAAAATCAAGGTCATCCTGATGAAAAAGAAACGATTGTTGGTGCAAGAGGTGCTGATGTCGATGGTATGAGGATTCATAGTATGCGTTTACCAGGTTTAGTTGCACATCAAGAAGTGGTATTCGGTTCTACAGGAGAGAATCTCACCATCAAACATGATTCGTTTCACCGCAGTTCCTTTATGACAGGAGTCAAACTAGCGATTGATAATGTCATGAAACTCGATATTTTAGTTTATGGATTAGAGAATATACTTGAATAGGGAGAGAGCCAAATGAATATAGCTTTAATTGCACATGATAAAAAGAAAACGGATATGGTTAATTTTACGGTAGCTTATTCAGCAATATTGAAAAATCATACATTATATGCAACAGGCACAACTGGTAAAAGAATTAACGAAGCAACAGGTCTAGCTATTCAACGCTTTGAGTCTGGACCATTAGGTGGCGATCAGCAAATTGGGGCAAAAATTGCCACGAACGAAATGGATCTTGTTATATTTTTCCGTGATCCATTAACAGCTCAGCCCCATGAGCCAGATATAAGTGCACTGATGCGTTTATGCGATGTTTATCAAATTCCTCTTGTAACTAATTTAGGAGGAGCAGAGGTCATGATAAGAGCGCTTGATGCAGGCTTTTTTGAATGGCGTAATATAAAGTCCTAAATACAAAATAATAGGTGGGTTGCCACATGCTAAAAATAGGAATTATCTGTTATCCATCTGTAGGTGGATCTGGAATTATTGCGACCGAGTTAGGTAAGATGCTAGCAAAACAAGGACATGAAATCCATTTTATTACATCTAGTGTTCCATTTCGTTTGAATTCATTTAATCCTAATATATATTTTCACGAAGTAGAGTTAAATCATTATCCTGTTTTTCAATATCCACCTTACGATTTAGCTTTGGCAACGAAAGTAGCAGAAGTCATAGATACGGAAGAATTAGATATTATTCATGCTCACTATGCAGTGCCACATGCAATTTGTGCTATTTTAGCAAAGCAAATGGCAAAGCACCCAGTTAAAATCGTTACGACATTGCATGGTACAGATATTACCGTACTGGGAATTGATCTAAGTTTGAAAAAGATGATTCAATTTGGTATCGAACAGTCAGATGCGGTTACCGCTGTATCTCATAGCCTAGTGAACCAAACGAAAGAGATGTTAGGGATTAAGCGTCCTATTCATGTCATTTATAACTTTGTGAATGAACAGGAATACCAAGCACAAAGTAAGGAAGAATTGAAACAAGAATTTGGGATTCAAAAAAATGAGAAAGTATTGATTCATATTTCTAATTTTCGAAAAGTAAAACGGTTAGAAGATGTTATTCACACCTTTGCAACCGTGTATAAAGAGACTCCTTCTCGGCTACTGTTAATTGGCGATGGTCCTGAATACGGTAGAATATATGATCTAGTTCGAGAATTACAATTGGATCATGTAGTCCATTTCCTTGGTAAACAGAAGAATATTCCTTGTTTGCTTTCCATTGCAGATATTAAATTACTATTATCTGAGAAAGAGAGCTTTGGACTTGTCTTATTAGAAGCAATGGCTTGCGGTGTTCCCTGTATTGGTTCCAATATTGGAGGAATTCCTGAAGTTATTGAAGACGGGGTGACAGGTTATATAGAAGAACTGGGAGATATTGATGCTTTTGCTGCAAGAACGCTAGAGTTAGTTAATGATATGGATAAATGGCATTCATTTTCAGCCAAGGCAAAAGAACGAGTCGTACAACATTTTTCATCGGATAAGATTAAACAGCAATATGAAGCGTTGTATGCTGAGGTGTTAGGTGAAAACAATGAAAGCTGAACTATTTAAATTAGCCCAACAAGTAGTCCAAGAAATTCGAAACTCCGGATTTCAAGCATATATTGTTGGTGGTGCTGTTAGAGATTTGCTACTTGATAGAACTGTTGATGATATTGATATCGCAACATCAGCTTATCCTGATCAAATACAGAAAATATTCCCAAAGGTAATACCTACTGGGATTGAGCACGGTACTGTACTAGTACGTTATCAAAGCACATCCTTTGAAGTGACGACATTTCGAACCGAAACAAGTTATAGTGACTTTCGAAGACCAGATGCAGTAAGCTTTGTTACGGATTTAAAGGAAGACCTTGCAAGAAGAGATTTTACTATGAACGCCATAGCGATGGATCAATCATTACAGTTGATTGATCCATATCATGGCCAAACCGACATCAACAATAAATTGATTCGTACTGTCGGAAGAGCGCAGGAGCGTTTTTTAGAAGATCCTTTAAGAATGATGCGAGCAATCCGTTTTCAGAGTCAATTAGGATTTGAATTGGCCACTGAAGTTTTACAAGCTATCGATGATAATAGAAAATGGCTAGACAAAATTGCGGTGGAAAGAATTGCAGTAGAATGGGAAAAAACGTTAAAAGGCACCTATTTCCACGATGCAAAACAATCACTATTTCGGACAGGTTTAGTCAATCACATACCCATTTTATCTGAAAATAGTGACATACAAGAGTCATTTCAAACGTTGCATGGTCCACTGCCAAGCTTTGCGTCATTCATCGCTTATATGAATTTAAACGTATCAGACATTGCTATTTCTGATTGGACAAATAAGTGGAAACTATCCAATCAAATCAAAAAATCTAGCCGTTTATTAGTTCAACTTGTTCAAGATTACCCAAAAGAGCCATTCAATTGGGTGCTGTATCGCTTACCCGAAGATTTAATTGAAGAATTCACCATATTGTGTGAGTTGTTTCACAAGGATGCATTTACGCAAGAAGAAATTAAAATGTTACAAAAGAACTTAGTAATCAAAGATAGAAGTGAGTTAGCGATTAATGGACAAGATATTATTTCCTTTTTCCCTAATCGAGCTAAAGGCTCTTGGATTCAGAACATGCTTCTTGAAACGGAGAAGGCAGTTGTTTCAGAATTAATAAAAAATGATAAAAATGGTATAAGAGAGTGGTTACAATATGACAAACAATAAACGCCACGAATTAATTTCCATATTGGCGGAACAAGAAGATCGATATATATCTGGACAGGCCTTGTCTGAGAAATTAGACGTATCCCGTACTGCTATTTGGAAACATATAAATGAATTGAAAAAAGATGGCTATCAATTTGATTCAGTGCCTAAAAAAGGCTATCGTCTAGTATCTAAGCCAGAACAACTCAATGAAAGTACAATTAAATGGGGATTAGAAACAGACTGGTTGGGTAAACGTATTGATTTCAGACAAGAATTAGCGTCTACACAGGATTTAGCGCATGCTTTAGCAAGAAAAGGTGCAGAACATGGTACGGTTGTTACGACAAGCAAACAATTATCTGGTCGTGGACGAATGGACCGGCGCTGGGTTTCTGATCATGATGGCGGAATATGGATGAGTATCATTCTCAGACCTAGCATTCCTCCACATCAGGCATCCCAAATGACGTTATTTGTAGCTGTTACCCTAGTAGACACACTCGAGCGAGTCACAGGACAAAAGATCCAAATTAAATGGCCGAATGACCTTTTTATCGATGGAAGAAAAATCTCTGGAATCTTAACCGAAATGCAAGCAGAATTGGAAGCCATTCAGTATTTAATCATTGGTTTCGGAATTAATGTCAATCAGTTGACTTCAGATTTTCCCGAAGAACTAAAAGAAAAATCTACTTCTCTTCGGATTGCTTCTGGACAGGAATGGAATCGGCGAGAAATGATTCAGCATATTTTACAGGATTTCGAAATAGCTTATCAGTTCTATTTGCAAACCGGTTTTGAACCAATCAAATCAAAATGGTTAGAGCACGCTTATAAATTAAATGAAAAAATCCATGTAAAAACAAACCAAGAAGAGTATGATGCTACTGTCAATGGGATAACGGATGATGGGGCATTAGTTGTACTAAAGGACAATCAGGATGAAAAGGTTATTTATAGTGCAGAAATTACATGGTAAGGGGTGATGAAAGTGAAAAATACAATCCAATTTCAAAAGATGAAAAAGAACAGTGAAAAAATCACTATGATCACAGCATATGACTATCCAGCCGCAAAATTAGCAGAAGAAGCGGAAGTTGATATGCTATTAGTTGGTGATTCTCTCGGGATGGTCGTATTAGGCTATCAATCAACGATCGAGGTTACGGTAGAAGATATGATCCATCATGGAAAAGCTGTTACACGAGGTGCCCCAAATACATTTACTGTTATTGATATGCCTTTTATGTCTTATCACTTATCAATAGAAAAAGCAATGGAGAATGCACAGCAAATGATGCAGCAGACAAATGCACACGCGTTAAAAGTCGAAGGTGCCTCGACAAATACTTTAAAGCTGATCGAGAAACTAACAGAAGCAGGTGTACCAGTAGTTGGCCATTTAGGTTTAACGCCACAATCAGTTCATGTGTTAGGTGGTTATCGAATCCAAGGGAAAGATAAGGAAACAGCTAAACAGTTAATAGAAGATGCGAAAAAGTTGGAAAATAGTGGAGCATTCAGTGTAGTATTAGAATGTGTACCAGATCGATTAGCCAAACATATAAGTCAACAATTATCGATACCAACTATCGGTATAGGAGCAGGCAAGGATTGTGATGGACAAGTGCTTGTTTATCATGATATTTTACATTATGGAGTAGATTTTCAGCCTTCATTCGTAAAAGTATATCATCAAGTTGGTTCAGATATTAAATCAGCGATTCAACAGTATCATAAACAAGTGAAATCCGGTGAATTCCCAAGCAGAGAACATACATTCGTTATGAGTGAACAGCTAGCTGCTGATTTGAATTTGGAGGAATAAAAGTGGAAATTGTACGTACTGTTAACGAAATGATAGCTATTACAGACAGATTGAAACAGGAGAATAAAACGATCGGTTTCGTCCCTACCATGGGCTATTTACATGAAGGCCATACTACATTGATGGATGAGAGCAAAAAGTATGCAGATGTGTTAATTGCAAGTATTTTTGTAAACCCATTACAGTTCGGGCCAGGTGAAGATTTTGAACGCTATCCAAGAGATGAAGAACGCGATCAAGAGATTGCTGAACAACATAGTGTCGACATTTTATTTTTGCCTACGGTGGACGAAATGTATCCTCAGGAGGCAACGATTAAACTTCATGTACAGAAACGAACGGATGTATTATGTGGTAAAAGTCGACCAGGCCATTTCGACGGTGTTGCCACCGTTTTGACAAAGCTTTTTCATCTAACAAAAGCAGATTTTACTTTTTTTGGTCTCAAAGATGCACAACAAGTTGCTGTTGTAAAAGGACTTATAGATGATTTCAATTTCCGTACCAAACTAATTGCAGTGCCTACAGTAAGAGAGTTAGATGGTTTGGCTAAGAGCAGTCGGAATGTTTACCTGTCTGAAGAGGAAAGGAAAGAAGCCGCTCACTTATATAAAGCATTATGTACAGGACAGCAATTAATCATTGACGGTGAAAAAAATCCTGTTATGATTATAGAGGAAGTAAAAAAATATTTAGATAGAGAAACAAACGGTAAAATTGAGTATGTAGATTTGTTAACTTTTCCATCCTTAAAGCCAATAGGTAGTATTGATCAACAAGTCATCATTGCTGTAGCTGTTCAATTTACGAAAGCACGGTTAATTGACAATCTTATCATAAGTGAGAATGGAACTGTACCTAAAGCAATTGTTTAGGGGGAACGATTATGTTACGTACTATGATGAAATCAAAAATTCATCGCGCACGTGTAACAGAGGCAAACTTAAATTATGTAGGTAGTATTACGATTGATGAAGAAATTTTAGATAAAGTAGGTATTTTACCTCATGAAAAAGTGCAAATTGTAAACAACAATAATGGAGCACGCTTGGAGACATATGTAATTGCTGGAGAAAGAGGCAGTAAGGTATTTTGTTTAAATGGTGCAGCTGCTCGTCTTGTTCAGCCTGATGATATTATAATAGTCGTTTCATACGGCATCATATCAGACGAAGAGCTAAAAGAATTCAAACCAAAAGTGGCTGTAATGGATGAGCACAACAATATAAAAGAAATCTTAGAGCAAGAACCACCATTATCAAGCCTTTCATGAAAACAAACTCTTATCCACCAAGATAAGAGTTTGTTTTTTGAAAATAGCAACTAACGATGTACAGTATCTATATACTGCATCTATATACTGCGCAGTAACGAGGAAAAGGAATTGCTCTCTGCTATTCTTCAATTAGAGAGTACATGCAAACCGCTCCGGCAGAATACTCCGCTATTGTTGTGCTCTGATTATAGAAAGGATAGAACTCATGGAACTAAATTCTTTGAATTTCTTGTCACTTGATCAGAATTGTATACTAAGATGTGGATAATGCGACACTTCCGGAACTACATATGGTGGGGAAATCGATTGGTTGATTTCGGATTAGTGTTGTGGAGAATAGCTTAACGAAGGCCGCCCACTTCCACTCCTGTGGGAACTGTTTGGCCTGAAGATCCACTTTTTCGAGCGGTTTTTGCTTGAAAAAGTTAGCTGAAGGGCAAACCCCACGGAAAGGGAAGTGGGCAGCCGAAGTGGTAGTTATCATCACAATATATTTCAAAATTATCGCTTAGGTGACCGCACATCTAATTACCACATTACTTCGCAGTTTTTATCTAGTGTGAACTATGGTCAAGCGAATGTTTATATATTTATTTGTCAGAAGTTGCTAATAATAAATGGAAATGTAATATCAAGTATCGGGGATGATCCTTTGCAAAAATTTGTTGTAATAGATGTCGAAACTACTGGACAATCCGCATCAAAAGGTGACCGAATAATTGAAATAGCTTTAGTAGTAATCGAAAACAACCAAATTACACAACAGTATAATCAACTAGTTAATCCAGAACAACCTATTCCAACCTTTATTTCACAATTAACTTCTATAACTGATGAAGATGTGGAAACACAACCTGTATTCGCTGAAATTGTTCCCGAGTTTAAAGGTTTACTGGATAATGCTATTTTAGTGGCACACAATGTACCATTTGACTTAACTTTTTTAAATGAAGAGCTTGAACGAGTAGGTGAATTCAAAATTCACCCTTATGTTGTCGATACGGTCGAACTAGCAAGAATTTTATTACCAAAAGCACCTAGCTATAAATTAAATGAATTAGCTGAATATTTAATGATCAGTCATGCTAATCCACATCGGGCGATATCAGATGCACTGGTAACAGCTGATTTACTAATTATGCTAATAAACAAATTGCAAAGCTTACCGGAGAATGTCATCCAGCAAATGTTATCAATATCTCACCCTTTACGTACAGATTTTGCTATATTGTGTGAGTCATTAGATCAACAAGCGATTCGCACAGATATAGAAGAAATTAGAGGTTTTTCTTTAAAGAAACAAGAAGAAATAAAGGAAGAAGAAGCTTATATTTCGCAAGACTTTTCTGCATATTTAGATGAAATATATGGTGATCATGGCAAACTTGCACAAGCCTATGTCCGATACGAGAAACGAAACGCACAAGTCTTCATTAGTGAAAAGATATATGATCATTTTCGAATGAATGAGCATGCACTTATCGAAGCGGAAACAGGTGTCGGGAAAACCATTGGATATTTAATTCCGGCTGTTTATGAAGCACTAAATCACCATAATAAAGTAGTGATTAGTACAACTAATACTAACTTACAGTCTCAATTAATCGATCAAGATTTAGCAAAACTAGATTTACCGGTTCGAACAGCTATTATGAAAGGAAAAAGTCATTATTTAAGCTTACAAAATTTCGAGCAATTCTTTCATGATTCTAATTATCGTTCTTATCAGGATATATTGCTAAAAGCGATGATTATCGTCTGGCTTACGGAAACAACGACAGGTGATTTAGATGAAATACAATTTCCGGTTGAAAAACACCCTGTTTTTTATCAAATTGTTGTCAATAACGAAAAAGCGAATGAAATGTGGAAGGATTATTGTTTCTATCAAAGAATGATAAAAACAGCAACAGAAGCTTCGATCATAGTCACCAACCATTCTCTGTTAGCAATTGACATGTTAGCAGATAAGCCCATTCTGCCTGCGTATCAAAGATTAATTATTGATGAAGCACATCAACTGGAACAAATGGCAACCAATTATCTTGGAGATTCTTTAAGCTATTTTGAATTAACTCACTTTTATCAACAGTTGGAAAAAAGTGATGTTAAAAGTACAAGTCTTCAACAATCTATAGATACGGTTAAATATGAAACAGATATATTATTCCGTCAGTTATATCAATATGTCAAAGAACAGAATAAAAAACAGAAAAATGTTACAGATGTAGGGCGTTTAAAAACTGTTTGGAACCATGATGAACAAATAGAACTTGTTGACAGCGTTTATCGAACAATCATGGTAATCAAAGATTTAGCACAATTATTCCCAGAAGATATAACGGATGAGAAGGAACAAATCTTACACGTAGAAGAACTGCTTCGTCAGCTATTGATTGAAGAAAAACAGGAAGCTGTTACATGGCTGGAAATTGATCAACAAGGTGCAGAGAATGCTGTATTTATTCAGCACGAACCATTTTCAGTTAAGAATATATTACAATCTTATTTATTTCGGGAAAAGCAATCGATTATATTAATTAGTGCTACTCTAACCATGAACCAATCATTCCGATATATAAAAGAAAGACTAGGGCTTGATACGGAGCATACGAAAGAGTATATTGTTGAACATCATTTTGACTATCAGAACCATGTAGAGCTTATGATACCTAACGATCTTCCGGCTATACAATATCCTAATAATGACGACTTTATCTTTGCGATTAATGAAGCGATTATTTCGATTGCCGAGAAGACGAAGGGGAGAATGTTAGTACTGTTTACTTCGTATGACATGTTGCGAAAAAGCTATTTTATTTTAAAAGAAACAGATCTGTTAATGGACTATATGATTATTGGGCAAGGTGTTTCGACAGGCAGCAGGAATCGATTAATTAAACAATTTCAAGCATTTGAAAAATCGATTCTGTTAGGTACAAATGCTTATTGGCAGGGCATTGACATTCCAGGTAATGATTTGTCGTGCTTAATCATTGTGAAGCTACCTTTTCAGTCACCACAAGATCCAGTATATATAAAAAAAGCAGATTATTTTAAATCAAAAGGAATGAATCCGTTTATGGAATTAGCTTTACCACAAGCGGTATTGCAATTCAAACAAGGATTTGGCAGACTAATACGAAAAGATACAGATCATGGTATGATTTTTGTCTTTGATGAAAGAATCATGACCAAACGGTATGGTAAGACATTTATTCAATCAATACCTGACATTCCTATTCATTATGAAACCATGCAAGACTTACTAAATCGTGTAAGTAAAAAATGGCTATGATAAACTTCCGTATTTGTGAAAACCTACATGTATAATCAAAAATCAAAGAGGTAGGTTTCCTAATGATAAAACATTTGTTCTGCTCCATATTATTATTGGTTAGTCCGACGTTACTAGCTATACCTGATATACCAAAATTAAATACTGATGAATTAGACATCATATTTTTTAATGTACCACACGGTGAAGCAAGTTTATTAACGAATCATAACGGTGAGCACATTTTAGTGAATACAGCTTCTAAACGTAGTCAAAAAACATTATATCAGCAATTAAGTAAACTACATGTCGACAAAATTGACACGATTGTTGTAACAAACCAATCAGAAGAATATACAGGAAATTTATTGTATTTTTTGGAACATTATCAAGTCGAAAAACTAATCATTCCTTCGAACATGAATGTGGAATTTTTAGAAGCTGTCGAGGTTGAAACTTGGAAGCTTAACGAAGAGTTTTCTCTCTGGGAAGATGTAAATATCCGTCCGTTGGATGAAACTAAGGATGGAGATATTTCTTTTTTAATGCGATATGGAAAAGAGTCCATTTTGTTTTTGAATGACAAAGAAACGACCATTGAACAAAAATTAATTGAGCAGACCGTTGATGTAGATATATTAAAAGTAGCTGCTTTCGGTAGTGGACATTCACCGTCCCAAAACTTTCTGGAACATATCGATCCATATATGAGTATCATTTTTCCAAGTCAAACACATAAGATTAATGAATCATTAATTGAGCGGTTAAACGCAACTTGGATTGATGTTTACTTTTTAAAACAGTCTGGTACCGTATTTGTCCGATTAAATAAGGATGACTACGAAATTCTTACGGAAAATAGTTCAGTCAGCCTGTTACCTTCTTAAATAACCATATATATTTTAAAATATACCATGTTTTCAGTTGAAAAATTGATCAAAGTCTATCAAAATAAATAAAAGAATGTCTTTTTACACAATAGGGAAAGAGATCATCGCTTTCCCTATCTTATATCTGTTGGAGGTGTCTTAAATAAGCCATTCAAAAATTACTACACTGTCTACTGTTCAGCTGACATATGCGGACGATTTGTATAAAATTGTCGATAGTCTAAATCGAACGTTGAAAGAAGAAAATCTTATGTTTGGATTAACACTAAGTGAGGATAATGATGAAAAAGCAATCTTTACCATTTATCGAACGCAGTAAATTATGGATTTTTGTATCAATAATTTTTATCTTTTTATTGATCGCTTCGTACTATTTTATTTCGCTTTACCAAGACGTAATAAATAGTAAAACAGAACATTTTGATGAGGTGAGAACTTTAGCATTGGATAATACTTCACTAGATGTGATACATAGTATTGAACGATTTCATGGCGATCAATTATACTATGTGGTAGATGGTGAAACGAATGATAATCAAGCCACGTTAGTATATATGTATCAGCCGGAAGAGGAATGGGAATATGATATTTATAATAAAGAATCCCTTTATGCTGAAGATATTCTCTTATCCGAATGGCGTGATCGATGTACATCATGTGAGTTGTTAGGTTCAACAATTGGATTAGATAGTGGCTATCCTGTTCTCGAAATTAAATACCTTGATACATCAGATAGACTGGTGTATGAACATGTATTACTAGAGGACAAAACGCACTATCGATTAACTTTAAAGCCATCATTTCAATAATAGAAAGGTGATTAAAGAGTATGGAATTAGCAAACAGAGTACAAACATTAACTCCATCATCAACGCTTGCTATTACAGCAAAAGCTAAAGAATTAAGACAAGCAGGACATGATGTGATTGGTTTAGGTGCAGGAGAACCTGATTTTAATACACCAGAACACATTTTAGAAGCAGCATCTAAAGCCATGTATGAAGGTTTTACTAAATATACTCCAGCCGGAGGAACGATTGAATTAAAGCAGGCTATTCAGAAAAAAATGCAGCAAGATCAAGGATTAGCCTACGATCTTGACCAAATTATTGTAACAATTGGTGCAAAACATGCACTATACACTTTATTTCAAGTGTTACTCAATAAAGAAGATGAAGTGATTGTTCCAGCACCATACTGGGTAAGTTATCCTGAACAAATTAAATTAGCAGAAGGTAAACCGGTATTTGTAGATGCACAAGAAGAAAATGAATTTAAATTAACACCGGAACAATTAGAAAATGCTATAACAGAGAAAACAAAAGCAGTTATCATCAATTCTCCTAGTAACCCAACAGGTGTTATGTATGAGAAAGAAGAATTAGAAGCTTTAGGTGAAGTATGCCTCAAGCATAATATTTTAATCGTTTCAGATGAAATTTATGAAAAATTAACCTATACAGCAACAAAACATGTATCTGTTGCAGAGATTTCACCAAAATTAAAAGAACAGACTGTTATCATTAACGGAGTTTCCAAGTCACATTCAATGACAGGATGGAGAATTGGTTATGCTGTTGGGAACAAACAACTTATTAAAGCAATGTCCAATTTAGCATCACATTCTACATCAAATCCAACGTCGATTGCACAAGTAGCAGCAGAAGCAGCTTACAGAGGCTCACAAAATCCAGTAACCGATATGCGTGAAGCATTTAGTGAACGACTAGAAAAATTATATGAATGGTTAGTGGCTATACCAGGAATCGAATGTGTAAAACCAAAAGGAGCTTTCTATCTGTTCCCAAATGTGAAGAAAGCAGTGGAAATGAATGGCTTCGATACGGTCGACGATTGGGTTACAGCTTTATTAGAAGAAGAAAAAGTAGCATTAGTTCCAGGCTCAGGATTTGGTGCACCAAATAATGTTCGTCTTTCCTATGCTATTTCATTAGAACAACTAGAAGAAGCAGCAAATCGGGTTAAACGATTTGTTGAAAATCACCAATAAGTACGAACGATAGTGGAGGATTTTTATGAAAACAACAATTAATCAGGTAGCAAATTATCTTAATCAAGAGGTGACCATCGGTGTTTGGCTTGCCAATAAACGTTCCAGTGGTAAAATCGCTTTTCTACAATTGCGTGATGGTACTGGCTTCATTCAAGGAGTAGTCGTAAAAGCTGAAGTATCAGAAGAAACTTTCCAATTGGCAAAGTCGATCACCCAGGAATCATCGTTGTATGTTACGGGAACGATTGTAGAGGATACTCGATCACCATTTGGATATGAAATGCAAGTGAAAGAAATAGAGGTTATCCATGAAGCAACAGATTATCCGATTACACCGAAAGAACACGGTACAGAATTCTTAATGGATCACCGGCATTTATGGTTGCGATCTAAGAAACAACATGCCATTATGAAAATTAGGGATCAAATCATCCAAGCAACTTATCAATTTTTCCAAAAGGAAGGTTTTGTTAAAGTTGATCCGCCAATTTTAACTGGTTCAGCTGCTGAAGGCACGACTGAGTTATTTCATACCCAATATTTTGACGAAGAGGCTTATCTGTCTCAAAGTGGTCAATTATATATGGAAGCAGCAGCTATGGCACTAGGACGTGTATTCTCATTTGGTCCAACATTCAGAGCCGAGAAATCAAAAACAAGAAGACACTTAATTGAATTTTGGATGATTGAACCTGAAATGGCTTTTGTAACACATGAAGAAAGCTTAGAAATACAGGAAAATTATGTACACTTTATTATTGAATCCGTGTTGAAAAATTGTACATTGGAGCTTAAAACATTGGAGAGAAATCTAGACGCTCTTGAAAAAGTCAAAGCACCATTTCCGCGTATCACCTATGATAAAGCTATTGAAATGTTAAAGGAAAAAGGATTTACTGATATCGAATGGGGAGAAGACTTTGGTGCTCCACATGAGACTGCTATTGCTGAAAGCTTTGATCAACCAGTGTTTATTACCCACTATCCGAAAGATATTAAAGCTTTTTATATGAAACCTGATCCTGAGCGTGAAGATGTTGTGTTATGTGCTGACTTAATTGCACCAGAGGGTTATGGTGAAATCATTGGTGGATCTGCGAGAATTGATGATCTGTCGTTAATGAAACAACGTTATGAAGAGCATAACCTTTCAGGAGATGCTTATCAATGGTACCTAGATTTACGTAAATACGGTAGTGTACCACATGCTGGATTCGGATTGGGATTAGAACGAACTGTTGCATGGATCAGTGGTGTTGAACACGTTAGAGAAACAATACCGTTCCCAAGACTATTAAACCGTTTATACCCATAAGTATAGATAATCCTTTGCTAAACGTGCAAAGGATTATCTATTTTATAAAGAAAATCTAGAAAACCTACGCAAAATTCATAAACTGCGAAGTAACTTAGATATGGATTTGCTCTTTTCCCGTATTCGCACTGCATGAAGAGATAATTTTGACATATATTGTGATGATAACTACCACTCCGGCTGCCCACTTCCCTTTCCGTGGGGTTTGCCCTTCAGGTGCGGCCGAGCATAGGTCGTAACATATAGCGGGTGGGATTCCCGCCAAGTAAGAACTAGCCATTCACTTGTAGCGAGTCTTG